>NZ_BMAQ01000007.1 GCF_015472005.1 Insulibacter thermoxylanivorax
CCAGTGGCGAAGGCGGCTTCCTGGCCTGTAACTGACGCTGAGGCGCGAAAGCGTGGGGAGCAAACAGGATTAGATACCCTGGTAGTCCACGCCGTAAACGATTACACTCACGCTGGAAAGAGCGATTCGAGCAAAGGGCGGATCTGATCGACTGCATAATAATCCCAAGTGAGGCTCATATTAACGGATACAGCTTATCAACTCGAGGTATACAGGAGGATCCTATGATGCGCACTATTGCCAAGAGAAGCTTGTTCCTGTTAGCAGCCGTTTGGTTCCTGTCCGCTGCTCTAGCTCCTGTCAGTTATGCGGAATATGACGATACGGATGTGTATATCGTGAAGCCCGGGGATACCCTCTGGCTGATTTCGCTCAAATATCAAGTGGGTCTGCAGGAAGTGATCGCGGCCAATCCGCAGATCGCCAATCCGCACCTGATCTATCCCGGGGATGAGGTCTATGTGCCGCTCTTCTCCACGGTCAAACGGGTAGAGCAGGAAGTCATTCGTCTCGTGAATATCGAAAGAGCCCGTTATGGCCTTAAGCCGCTTGCCCATAACTGGGAGCTGTCCCGTGTAGCGAGGTTTAAGTCCAGCGATATGCGGGATCGAGGATACTTCTCCCACCAATCACCGACCTATGGGAGCCCCTTTGAGATGATCCGAGACTTTGGAATCTCCTTCACAGCAGCGGGGGAGAATATCGCGGCCGGCCAGCAGACCGCACAGAGCGTCGTGCAAGCTTGGATGAATTCAAAGGGACACAGGGAGAACATCCTCAACGCTTCGTTTACGGAGATTGGAGTCGGATATGCGAGCGGCGGTTCGATGAATCATTATTGGACACAGATGTTCATCCATCCGTAACAGAGTATCGATCAGTTGCCAAGCTGTGTCCATGATCTGAACATCGCGGCCAAGCCAGCCCGTTTAGCGGCATAGCGGCTTGGCCCTTTTTGTCGGGACTTGCTTTGGGGTGGTGTCTATCATGTAAAATATAAAAACAGTGCAACGAACTAACTTGGATCAGTGTAACGAACAAACTTGCAAATGAATCAACATTCTGTACAATTCATTATAATGGGTTGTAGGCTAATGATGCAGTGTGTGATGGTATGTGCATACTGATGCGTGTAAAGAAACGTGTAAGATGCGTAAGATGCAGGATTTGTCATGGTGCGAGTCATGGATTGATGGGATTTTGGTGTTTATGAGCAAAGGGGCATTATATATAAATGAGTGATCATTATCGATTTATCTATGATGAAAGGTTGGGGATTCGCCTGCCCGAGTTGGATCTCGAGTGGGATCAGTATTCCGAGGAGGAGCAAGCGAAGATTCTGCTTGAGTGGGAGATGATCCGCGGAACGATCCCGGAGCGCATCCGATCTTTCGAGGCAAAGATCAAAGAGAAGCAAAGTCAACTGGATGAAGAAGAGGACTTCGCTGCGTCATGCCGCCTTAATTCGGAGATTGCCGAGTTGGCCAGCTGTATCCATGATCTGCAGCTGTGGTACCGAATCGATCAAAGCATCGAGAATCGGAGAAACAACCACTACTAAAGAAGACAAGTTTAAGGAAGACAAGGGGATCGGAGCAATTCCGTCGAGCAGCGGCAGCAACTACAACACAGCCAGATGGGAGGACTAGAAGATGCAGTCTGCGAACCATGCGCGCAAGCTTCCAAGTGGACCGTTCAGCTTGATGTACCGGATGTACCGCTATATTCTCCCCGGTGTTCGAAGCGAACTGCAGCGCTGGCGGGAGAAGGCGGAGCGCATACCGGATCCGGAGCTGAGGAAGCAAGCGATTGCCAGCATGACTACTAAAGAGTTCCACTGCATCGGCGGTGCGGTATATGCCTCCGGCAATATCCCGAAGCGGCGGGATCTGATGCGGCTGATTACGGCCTATCAGACGATCAGCGATTATCTGGATAATCTGTGCGATCGCAGCACATCGATGTGTGCTGATGATTTTCGTGCTTTGCATCAAGCGATGATCGATGCAGCTGACCCGCAGGCGGAGCTGCATGGTTACTATCGCTATCGCAGTGAGACGGAGGATGGAGGCTATCTGAACAACCTGGTAATGGAATGCCAATCCATCCTGCGCAAGCTGCCTTCTTATTCCGTCGTCCAACCCTATGTGTTGAAACTCGTCGGGTTATACACGGATCTGCAGGTGTACAAACACATTCATCCCGATGAGCGCGAGCAAGCTCTGCTCACCTGGTGGGAGGAGCATCGCGAGATGTGTCCGGACCTGAAATGGAACGAATTTGCCGCGGCAACCGGATCCACACTGTGCATCTTTATGCTCTTCCTCGCAGCCAGTCATAAGGGGCTGAGCAAGCAAGAGGCGGAAGCGATCTATCAGGCATATTTCCCGTACATATGCGCTTTGCACATCCTGCTGGATTATCTCATCGATCAGGAGGAGGATCAGCACGGCGGAGATCTAAACTTCTGCAGCTATTACTCCGGGATCCGTGAGACGACAGAGCGCATGCGCAAGATAGCGGAGCAGGCCAGTATAACTAGCAAGCGGCTGCCGGGTGCGAGATTCCACCTGATGATCGTCGAGGGCTTGCTGGCTCTCTATCTGTCGGATCCGAAGGCCAGCAGGCAGGAGGGCGTAACGAAGGTCACCCGTCAATTGATGCATAACAGCCCTTGGACGCGCATCTTCTTCTGGATCAACAGCAAGTGGATCCGCAGTTCACTGATCTAATAACCAGCATCGTCTTACAGGTTATCTTGGGTTACACCTGCGTGTAACTTATTCAGTTAAGGAGGATAAGGATATGACAGTTAAGAAGATAGCAGTATTAACCAGCGGCGGTGATTCGCAGGGCATGAACGCTGCCGTTCGCTCTGTTGTGCGGAGCGGATTGTATCATGGATTAGAGGTTTACGGGATCCAGAGAGGATTCTTAGGATTGATCAATGATGATATTCGTCCGATGGATCTGCGCAGTGTAGGGGATATCATCCAACGCGGCGGGACGGTTCTGCAGACCGCTCGATGCGAAGAGTTCAAGACGCCGGAAGGCCAGCAGAAGGCCCTTGCTAACCTGCGCAAGCACGGGATCGACGGCGTGGTCGTCATCGGCGGCGACGGTTCCTACCGCGGTGCGAATATCCTGAACAAGCTCGGCATGAAGACGATGGGCTTGCCCGGTACGATCGACAACGATATTCCGTTCACTGACTTTACGATCGGTTTCGATACGGCGGTGAGCATCGTCGTCGATGCGGTCAATAAACTTCGCGATACGATGACTTCTCATGAGCGTACTTCCGTGGTCGAGGTCATGGGCAGACACTGCGGGGACATCGCTCTGTATGCGGGACTGGCGAGCGGTGCAGAAGCGATCCTGGTGCCGGAGGTGAAGTTCGATCTGGAGCAAATCGCAACCCGTATGCGGGAGAACTTCGCCCACGGCAAGCGCCATTCGATCATCGTTGTGGCAGAAGGCGTAGGCAAGGGTGAACATATCGCAGAGGAGATCGAGCGCTTCGGAATCGAACCGCGGGTAACGGTGCTGGGGCATATCCAGCGCGGCGGAACTCCGACGCACAACGACCGCATCCTCGCATCCAGACTCGGTGACTTCGCAGTGCGCAAGTTGATCGAGGGCGAATCGGGCAAGAGCTGCGGCATCATCAACGGAGAAGAAGTGTTGACAGACATCGAAGTCGTCATCAATACGAAGCGTCCGTTCAATATGGAGCTGTATGAACTGGCGATGCGCCTGTCGCAGTAAGATCGAACTTGTGGTTGATGTGCGATATGATAACAGAAAGGACGGATACCAGATACTGGATATCCGTCCTTTCTTCATTTTAGATCATAATTAACGCCTTCGGTGTAGACGTTGCTGGAATTCCAGAGGAGGAACTCCTCGATGCCCGCATCATGCAAGGCACGGATCTGATCCTCGATCTCTTTCACGCCGTAGCGAATGTGCCCGGGCACCCAGGTGGCGGTGAAATCCTGAATCCAGGGCCGGATGATCGGTTTGACCTCCGCAATCTCCTCCAGCTTCTTATGAGTATCCATCATCGCACCGAAGATTGTCTCGTACGGGTGGGCATCCGGTACAGTCAAACCGAACCAGCCGGTGCTGTAATGGCTCGGATAGACCATCGGACTGATCACGTCGACATAGGTCGAGATCTTGTTAAAATCCTGTCCGATTCCTTCTGCTGCAGGCACGGATGCGGCATAGCCGAAGATGTCCACAGAGACGCGGACATCCAGCGGGTTCAGTTCCTCGCGCGCATACTTGACGAAGTCTGCTACAACATCGACCCGGGAGCGTTCGTCCTGCGCATAGATCAAGGAATCTGCCCGTGTCTCAAAGCCCTCAGGGAAGCGCACGTAGTCGAATTGGATCTCTCTAAAACCAAGAGCGACGGCTTCCTTCGCCACTTTGATGTTGTAGTCCCACACTTCCTTCATGTATGGATTGACGAAGCTTTCGGGATTGGCCTTGCCGTTGTGCCAGACGGTGCCGTCAGGCCGCAGGAAGGACAGATCCGGCCGCTGATTCGCCAGCACCGTATCCTTGAAGACGACGATGCGGGCGATTGGGTAGATGTCGTTCTCTTTAAGCGTATTCATGACATGGTGAATGTCCCGTATCCACTTTTTGTAGTTGCCGATCGCCTTAAGCTCAGGATCTGCTGGTTCGAAGGTCATGTAGCCGTGGTCTTCCTTGACGTCGATGACGACGGCATTGAGTTCCGTATCTTGGATGAGTTGGATCAGCTTGTCGAAACGGGAGATCCCGGCCGTAGGCCCTGTCATATAGATGCCTTTGATCTTAGGAGCATCAGGATCGGGATCGATCTTGCCGGCGGCATTGAGTTTTCCGGTCTCAGGGTCGACGATCTCTGGGACGACTTGGCGTTGTTCGTGAAATTGGATGGCTGCAGCGACGAGTTGTTCGAAGGTTACCGGACGCGCATCTTCACCGATGCCGAGCCCGAATATGTATAACAAAGCAGATAACAATAATTCCATCTTGTCTCCCCCATATTAGTTCATGACGTCGACACGGGCCATTCACCCGTGGACCGGCATTTTCCTTTATTATATATGAGGGAATAGGAAGCGAGTAGGGGGAAAGCAAAGAAATTTGAGGAAGTTTGTCGGACTTTCTCCCTTAAGAGCATTTTTTCTCAAAATAAGCTGAAATAAAACGCTTTACATTCGATCATGTGAAAATATTCACAATATTGTCATCGACACTATGTTCCATTTTTCACAAAGTCCGATTATAATATGAGTAAAGAAAGCTTTCTGAAAAAACTCAAATTTTTTTACGGTAATCGGGACGCAAAACATCCACTAGGGACTAAAAAGGTCCAATCATACCAATTGAAAAAATGTCCCAGTGCCGCAACAAAAAAAGGAGTACGCCAAAAAGGAGGAAACCAAAATGTCGACCAAAGAGAAAGTCATGAGCGAGCAGAACATGGCTAACGAAGTGGACGTGCTGGTTGCCAATGCGCAGGCTGCACTGAAGAAGTTTAGGGAATACGACCAAGAAACCATCGACCGCATCGTGAAGGAGATGGCGTTGGCAGGTCTGAACGATCACATGCGTCTGGCGAAGCTGGCCATCGAGGAAACGAAGCGCGGCGTCTATGAAGACAAGATCATCAAGAACATCTTCGCAACGGAGTATATCTACAATAATATCAAATACGACAAAACCGTCGGCGTGATCCGCGAGAACGAATATGAAGGCATCATCGAGATCGCAGAACCCGTTGGAGTGGTCGCCGGAGTGACGCCGGTCACGAACCCAACCTCGACGACGATGTTCAAATCCCTGATCGCGATCAAAACGCGGAACCCGATCATCTTCGCCTTCCACCCGTCTGCTCAAGAGTGCAGCAAGGAAGCGGCGAGAGTGGTGTATGAAGCGGCCGTAAGAGCAGGTGCACCGGAGCATTGCATCCAGTGGATCGAACATCCGGCGATCGAGAAGACGCAAGCCCTCATGCAGCATCCGGGCGTATCGCTGATTCTCGCAACAGGCGGCTCCGGCATGGTGAAGTCCGCTTACAGCTCGGGCAAACCAGCACTTGGCGTCGGTCCGGGCAACGTGCCTTGTTATATCGAGAAGACGGCGAACATCAATCAGGCCGTAACCGATCTCATCCTGTCGAAGACCTTCGACAACGGGATGATCTGCGCTTCGGAACAAGCGGTTATCATCGATAAGGAAATCTACAATGAAGTGAAAAAAGAACTGATCGCCAACAACTGCTACTTCCTGACGAAAGCCGAGAAGGCCAAGGTCGAGAAAGTGGTCATCAAAGAAAACGGTGCGGTGAATCCGGTGATCGTCGGCATGCCGGCGGCGAAGATCGCTGAACTGGCAGGGGTAAAGGTGCCGGAGGGCACGAAGATCCTGATTGCCGAGGCAGAAACCGTAGGTCCGGAAGAGCCGCTGTCCCGCGAGAAGTTAAGCCCAGTGCTGGCCTGCTATAAGGTGAACAGCACGGAGGAAGGATTCGAACGGGCAGAGCAGATGCTGCGCTTCGGCGGATTAGGGCACTCCGCGGTCATTCATTCCCGTGATGAGAAGGTCATCCGCGCCTTTGGTGAACGGATGCTGGCAGGCCGGATCATCTCCAACCTGCCATCTTCGCAGGGGGCAATCGGCGACATCTACAATGCATATATCCCTTCGCTGACTCTTGGCTGCGGCACCTACGGAGGCAACTCTGTATCGACCAACGTATCGACGATCAATCTCATCAATATCAAGAAAATTTCACAAAGAAGGGTTAATATGCAGTGGTTCAAAATACCTCCGAAAATCTACTTTGAAAAAAATGCAACGCAATACCTGGAGAAGATGCCGGAGATCTCTCGTGCCTTCATCGTGACGGACCCAGGTATGGTGAAGCTGGGCTATGTGGATAAAGTACTGTACTATCTGCGCAAGAGACGGGATTATGTACACAGCGAGATTTTCTCTGAGGTTGAACCGGATCCGTCCATCGAGACGGTGATGAAGGGCGTCGAGATGATGCGCAACTTCCAGCCGGACGTGATCATCGCGCTGGGCGGAGGTTCTCCGATGGACGCAGCGAAGGCGATGTGGCTGTTCTACGAATATCCGGATGTTGACTTCATGGGACTGAAGCAGAAGTTCTTGGATATCCGCAAGCGCGTCTTCAAATATCCCAAACTCGGCCGCAAGGCGAAATTCGTCGCCATCCCGACCACTTCGGGTACGGGTTCCGAAGTGACATCCTTCTCGGTCATCACCGACAAGAAGGCCAATACGAAATACCCGCTCGCGGACTATGAACTTACACCGGACGTAGCGATCATCGACCCGACCTATGTGATGTCCGTGCCGAAGACCGTTACCGCAGATACAGGTATGGACGTGCTGACTCACGCCATCGAGGCTTACGTATCGAATATGGCGAATGACTACACAGACGGACTGGCGATCAAGGCAATCCAACTGGTCTTCGAATACTTGCCGCGGGCTTATCACCATGGCAGCAGCGACGAATTGGCGAGAGAGAAGATGCACAACGCTTCGACGATCGCGGGGATGGCTTTCTCCAACGCGTTCCTGGGCATTAACCACAGCTTGGCGCACAAGCTTGGCGGTGCCTTCAAGATCGCGCACGGCCGTGCGAATGCCGTCCTGATGCCGCACGTCATACGCTACAATGCGACGAAGCCGACGAAGTTCGTCTCCTTCCCAAAATACGAGAGCTTCATCGCTGACAAGCGCTATGCGGAGATCGCCAGAGCGCTCGGTCTGCCGGCCAGAACGACGGAAGAAGGGGTCGAGAGCTTGATCAAGGCCGTCATTGATCTCGCGAAAGAGCTGGAGATCCCGATGAGCCTCGAAGCGAACGGCATTCCGAAGGACGAATTCGAACGGATGGTTCCGAAGCTTGCGGATATGGCCTTCGAAGACCAATGCACCACGGCGAATCCGAAGCTGCCGCTCGTGTCCGAGCTGGAGGAAATCTACCGTCAAGCCTACAAAGGCGTATAAAGTCGTACGTTTGAGATCGAACCTGTATAGGTCAGATCTGCAGCGAAGAGCAAATTCAAAATTCGAAGTCTAATGCTCGATTATTCTAACGCCACACCTCAATTCCATCCTATCTGTTGAATGTTGATAAGTCCCTGATAAGACTGCTGCGGCAGCTTAACAGGGACTTCTCTTATTGAATAAGGGAATATTTCTGATGTTCGCAGATGCTGCGCTGAACGATCTCGATGACGTCTTCTGCATCCAGCTGATGCTCTCCGTCTCTCAGCACGATCTTGGTGTTCAGTTCTTTGGGCGTCAGCGTGGGGTATAGTTCCGGGATATACTTCTTTACAATTCTGGACAGAGTTACGGTTTCCATCTGCATGTGAATCACCCTTCCAATCGAATATGGTCTTGCGATTAGAAAAAGCTGTTTCAACTAACGGTGCAGCCGTGGTTCCGGTGCCAGAATGTATTCAATTGAAGCTCTAACCCGATTCTATTCTAGTATATCATAATCCAGTGAGCTGAGCGTACTTGGCAATGATCGTCAGTGATTTTTGCGAAAGTCGCCGATCACCTCTGCCGTCTCGACGATGTTGACGAAGGCCTTTGGATCGACCTGGCGGATCATGCGTTTGAGTTCCGCGAGCTCATACCGCGTCGTCACCGTCATGAGCATGTCTCTCTCCTGTTCGCTGTAAGCGCCGGTGGTCTTGATGTGGGTGACGCCGCGCGGTCTCTGCAGCAGGAGCTCAAGCAGCCGGTCCTTCTCATTGGTGATGATGAAGGCGGTGACTTTGATATGGCGGATATGGATCATGTCGACGACCTTGCCTGTTACGAAGATGGAGATCAAGGAGTAGAGCGACAGATTCCAATCCTGCGTCAGATAGCCGTGCACGATAATGATGATTCCATTTAAGATGGAGAGTATGCTGCCCAGCGGGATATCGAAGTAGCGGGTGACGATCGAACCGATGATATCGAAGCCGCCCGTGGAGCCGCCGGCGCGCAGCGTGATGCCGATGCCGATGCCGGAGATCACGCCGCCGAAGATCGCGCCGATCAGCATATCCGTATCGCTCAGCACATCCACGGGGATGATCTGCATGAACCAAGAGGTCAGCACGACGGACAGCATGCTCAGCAGCACGAAGTACCTGCCGATGGCAAAATAACCCCACAGTAAAATAGGAACATTAATAACGAAATACAAAAGTCCGATATCCCATCCGGTAAAATAACCGATCATCATGGCGATACCGGACACGCCGCCGCTCAGCAGCTGGTGGCAGATCAGGAACATCTGGAATCCAACTGCAGTGAGCAAGGCTCCGATGCAGACGACGGCTATGGAGCGAATGTTTTGCATAACGGTGTTGGTTCTCATAACTGGGTCCCTCCTGTTCCTATTGTAGTATGTGTTAATTAGAAAAGAAACTGACGAATATGCACAAAGGAAAACTGGAAAATCGTTGATGTGTTGTGGTAAGATGGTGCAGTGATGTATGTAGAGAAAAGGAGCAATGATCCATATTGAAAAAAACATTCGAAGATTTCGGGCTTCAACCACAGGTTTTGAAGGCCATTCAGGAGATGGGATTTGAAGAATCTACCCCGATTCAGGCAAAGGCGATTCCGATCGCCCTCGAGCGTCGGGATCTCATCGGGCAAGCGCAGACTGGTACAGGTAAGACCGCTGCTTTCGGCATACCTTTGATTCAGAATATCGATCCGAAAACAGAGCATATCGCCGCGTTGATCATGACGCCGACGAGGGAACTGGCGATTCAGGTGGCGGAAGAGATCGCGAAGCTGGCGCGGTATAAGGGACTGCGCACTTTGCCGATCTACGGCGGCCAGGATATTGTGAAGCAGATCCGCGCCCTGCGGCAGAAACCGCAGGTGATCATCGGCACACCGGGACGGCTGCTTGATCATATCAATCGAAAGACGATCAAGCTGGATAAAGTACATACCGTCATCCTCGATGAAGCCGATGAGATGCTGGATATGGGATTCCTTGAGGATATCAACACGATCCTCAGCAAGCTTCCCGAAGACCGGCATACGATGTTGTTCTCGGCAACGATGCCGTCGAATATCAAACGGCTCGCGGATACATATCTGAAGAATCCAGAGCATGTATCCGTTGTTCCGAAGCAAGTCAGTGCCCCGTCCGTAGATCAATATTATATGGAAGTGCACGAGCAGCAGAAATTTGAGATCCTCTGCCGTCTGCTCGATATGGAGGCGCCGGATATGGCGATTATCTTCGGACGCACGAAGCGCCGCGTGGATGAACTTTCCGAAGCGCTGAAGAAGCGCGGTTACACCGCAGAAGGACTGCATGGGGATCTATCTCAGAACCAGCGGGATGTCGTGATGCGCAAGTTCCGCGACGGTACCATCGATGTGCTGGTCGCTACGGATGTGGCAGCCCGGGGACTCGATGTGACCGGCGTAACGCACGTGATCAACTTCGATCTGCCGCAGGACCCGGAGAGCTATGTGCATCGCATCGGCCGCACGGGACGGGCAGGGAAGGAAGGCGTGGCGATCACCTTCGTCACCCCGCGCGAGACGGATCACCTGCATCTAATCGAGCGGGTGACAAGGCATCGCATCGCGAAGCGTCCGCTGCCCAGCTTGGCGGAAGCCGTCGAGGGCAAGCAGCGCGCTACGGCTGAGCAGCTCATCGAGATCATGGAGCAGGAAGACTTCCAGATGTACAAGGGATTTGCGATCCAGCTATTGGAGCAGTACGATTCCGTACAGGTTCTGGCGGCAGCATTGAAGCTGTTAACCGGGGAGAAGAAACATGTCGAAATTCATTTGACGCCGGAAGAACCGCTGCGCGTGAAGAAACGCAAATCCGACGGCCGAATTACAAGCCGCGACCGCAGACGCGATTATCGCGGGCGGGATGCACGGGGACGTAACAGCCGCGGCAACAAAGGGGCGGGTCCTTTCCGCCGCGAGGGGAAATTCGGTGACAACCGCAGCAAGGATAAATGGCGAAGGGAATATGTGAAGTAATTCGAGACAACCAGACAGGACTAGACGGGAAGGGGATGAGCTAGATGGAAATGGGCGGGCTTATGGGCGGATTTTATCGCATATCCGAATGGATCATGCGCTTCTCCGTGACCAACCTTCTATGGATTTTATTCAATGTGCCGGTTCTATTCTTCGCTCTCAACATCTTATTCGCAGAAGATCTCTCACAACTGGTCGCGATCCTGATCCCGATCGCGATCCTGGCACCCTTCGTGACATTTCCGGCAACAGCGGCGATGTTCAGCGTGGTTCGCAAGTGGATCATGGGCGATGCGGACGTGCCGCTGCTCAAGACATTCTGGAAAGGCTACAAGAGCAATTACAAACAAAGCATGTTCGGCGGACTGGTGATCGTTCCGCTGTGGGCGATCTATATCTTCGACTTTTTCTTCTATGCCGTGGAGATCAGCTCTGTACTGAGATATCTGTTCATCGTAGTCGGCGTGATCTTGTTAGCCTTTTCCTGTCATTTCTTCTCGATGATCGTTCATTTCCATATGAAGTTCTGGTCGATCATGAAGAATGCTGCCCTGATCGCGGTCGGCAGACCGCTGATCTCCGTCGGGATCATCCTGATCAATGGATTGATCCTGTACATCAGCTTCTATGAGCTCACCTGGCTGCTCCCATTCTTCACAGCATCCGGGATGGCGTACTTCTCCTTCATGGGCTTCTATCATATCTACAACAAAGCTCAGCAGGCTAGGGAGAAGCAGGAAGAACAAGCCAAGCAAGACGGGGAAGCTGAACGGGACGAGGAAACTGCACGGGATCGATTTGATGGGTCGGAGACGGGACAAGCCCTGGTCGATTCGCAAGCATCGCAAGCTGGTGAACATGATCGATCCGCTGGTCAGAAGGAATAAGCGAATCCCCTGGTCCTTCCGTCCAGAGGAAATAATTCCCTGAAGTTTAGCGTTTACATTTGCCGAAGATGGGACTATAATAAAACTACACTGAAAGTTATCCTGCGATGTGCGTTACGGCACGATGGTTCTGAACCAATGGCTGTACAACGGGAGCTTTACATGGATCGCGGGGCTGATACGCCTTCCCAAAGAAGGACATCAAAACTGCGACTGCGAGCACCCACCTGCGAGAGCGGGTTCATGGAACGCAAATGTCGGACGGCATAGGCGGGCTAACTTCACCAAAAGATCTGCATAAATCGACCCAAACACCTTCATACTAGACCTAGAGTCTAGGCGGAGGTGTTTTTCTTTGTCCGAACCAATCGTTCGTCATTACCGCAAAAAGATAGGGATCTGCTTTATCATGAGTGTGTTGATTGGCCTTAGCTGCGTGCAATTGCAGACGGGGTTTGCCTTCGGGGATCAGACCCTGCGATATGGATCGCGGGGAGGGGATGTATATGAACTGCAAGGCCGTCTCCAATATCTCGGATATTATCACGGCTTGATTGATGGGATATTCGGTTGGCAGACGGAGCGGGCGGTGATGGATTTTCAGTACAAATTCGGCATGACCGTCGATGGGGTCGTCGGACCTAAGACGAAGAATATGCTGGTGAGGGCCACCCCCGGCTGGCAGGCGAGCGGCAGGGCGGCCACAACGGCTGTACGCACCAGTGAGTTCTCGCAAGAGGAGATCACGCTGCTGGCCCGCGCTGTCTACAGTGAAGCGCGCGGCGAACCATATGAGGGCCAAGTAGCGATCGCGGCCGTCATTCTGAACCGGTTAAAACACAGCTCCTTCCCCAACACGATCTCAGGGGTGATCTTCCAGCCGCGGGCCTTCACCGCCGTCGACGACGGTCAGTTCTGGCTGGAGCCCAATGAGCTCGCCTACAAAGCTGCCCGCGATGCGATCAACGGCTGGGATCCGACGGGCGGGGCCATCTATTACTTCAATCCAGATACCGCCACTTCGGCGTGGATCTGGTCCCGGCCGCAAATCAAGCGAATCGGCAAACATATCTTCTGCATGTAGACGGCATTAGACATAGATCTGCGGCGCGAACAGTCCGTTCAGGACGATCGTCACGGCGCCGATCGCCGATGCGTATTCTCCCTGTCGGGAGATGACAATGGATACCGCCTTAGCGGGTGTATCCATCGCGCGCTCTTGGATCGTCGCATTGAGTTCATCCAGGAATAGATCAGACGCATTGGTCACACCGCCCCCGAGAATGATTTTTCGGGGGTTTAGTGTATTGATGAGGTTCGCCAACCCGATGCCCAGGTAACGACCCGTCTGGAGGAAGATCTCCCGTGCCAATTCATCTCCCATGCGGGCTGCTCGATCGACCATCTCGCCCGTGATCGCATCGAGATCATCGCCGCACAGGTCAGTGAGCTTGCTGGCTCTTCCTTCCCGGATCTGCTGCGCCGCCTGCCGGGCGATGGCCGGACCGGAGACAAGGGACTGCAGGCATCCGTAGTTGCCGCAGCTGCAGCGCGGCCCGTTCATATCGACGGTGGTATGGCCGATCTCGCCTGCGGAGAAGCTGGCGCCCTTGTAGATCTGACCGTTCAGGATGATCCCTGCACCGACCCCTTCGCCGATGTTCACCGCGATGAAATTCCCCGTATCCTTCCCTTCGCCGAACCAGCTCTCGCCGAGGGCGAAGGCGACGACGTCGTTCTCCACATGGACGGGAACGGAGAAAACCTGCTCCAGAGGTTCCCGAAGAGAGACGTCGCGCAGTCCCAGGTTTGGAGCAAACACGGCCTTCCCTGCTTCCGGATCGACGACGCCGTGCATGCCGATGCCGATGCCCATCAAGTCCTTCGGCGTAAGCGATGCGCGCTCTAGCACATGGCTCACCGTAGCGATCAGATGCTTCACCAGCGTCTCCTGATTGATCTGTTCTGTCAAGGTCAGCGTCTCGGACGCTTTGATATCCGCATTCAGGTTGGTGACAACGGCGCGGATATGATGGATGCCGATGTCAATGCCGACGATGTGATAGGCATCGGCGTTGATGCGCAGCATGATGGGACGGCGGCCGCCGGTTGATGCGCCGAGTTCGCTTTCGATGACCAGGTTGTTATCCAGCAGTTCCGCGACGATATTGGTGACCGTTGGGGGGGGTCAGCTTCGTGATCTTGGCGATCTCCGCGCGCGACACTTCGCCGTGGGTGCGTATGGTATTGAGGATGAGTGAGCGGTTAAGAGATTTCATCCATTTGAAACTCCCGACTACCGGTTCGTTCATCACTTAGCCCTCCCTGTTGTGTGTGTATAAGTTGTGTGTGAAGGTTTGTGCGTAAGACGGCACTTGCACCATGCGTCTGAGATTAGGTGTGTGAGATTAAGGCTGGATGTCTGAGATTGTTGTAAGCGCTCTAAATATAACTTCAAATTACTTCATCAATTGTATAAAAAAATACGGTAAAATGAAACGGAAGTATTGATTTTAACTGATATTTTTTGTATGATAATGGTAACCTACTTTATTAATTAAATTAATAAACAAAAACATTCCGATTGTCAATTGCTCCGCTTGATGTGGTCAACCTGATCAAGCGCATCCTGCAAGCATTCACGCATCGACGAACACGACTTTACTATACTTAATGGGGGTTAGATCCATGGCTGAACTTCGATATAATCCGCTGCTTCGAGATTGGACGATCGTGGCATCCAACCGGCAGAACCGGCCGCATATGCCGAAGGACTACTGTCCTTTCTGCCCGGGTTCGGGTAAGGTGCCCGATGGTTATGACGTCTATAAGTATGACAATGATTTTCCAGCCCTGTGTCCCGATCCGCCGGAGCCGGACCCAGTGGCTACAAAGCTGTATAAGACAGCGCCTTCTTATGGAAAGTGCGAAGTGATCCTGTACTCTCCAGAACATACGAAGACCCTCCCGGAACTGTCCGTCGAGCATATCGAGAAGCTGATCAACCTGTGGACAGAACGCTTCGAAGAATTGGCGAAGGATCCGAAGCACAAGTACATCATGATCTTCGAGAACCGCGGGGAAGAAGTCGGCGTCACCATGCCGCATCCGCACGGTCAGATCTATGCTTATTCGAAGATGCCGCTGAAGATCCAGACGGAACTGGCGGCCTGCAAGGAACACTATGAAGAGAACGGCTCTTGCCTGCTTTGCGACATGAACCGCGAAGAGAAGGAGTTCGCGCAGCGCGTCATCATCGAGAACGACCACTTCATCTGTTATCTGCCGTTCTTCACCGATTTCCCTTACGGCGTGTTCATCGTCAGCAAGAACCATAAGACGGCATTGCCGGACTTTACACCGGAGGAGAAGCGCTCCCTCGCTGAGATACTGAAGCAGACGACGGGGACGATGGATGAGCTGTTCGACCGGCTGTTCCCGTATATGATGGTGCTGCACCAAAGACCGGTCAATGATGAGGATGTCGAGGATTATTATCATTTTCATATTGAGTTCTATCCACCGCTTAGGGCCAAGGATCGCATCAAGTACTACGCATCATCGGAGATGGGCGCCTGGGCTGCGACAAACCCGCTTTGCGTCGAAGATACTGCAGAACATCTGCGGGAAGCATATAGAAAATATATGGACAAAGAGAAAGCGAGGAACTGATCATGGAGAACATCCGTCAAATGCTGACTGACAAGTTTAAAGAACTGTTCGGCGATCCTGCTGGAGCGAGATTGTTCTTCGCTCCGGGCCGAGTGAACCTGATCGGTGAACACACGGATTATAACGGCGGTTATGTGTTCCCGGCAGCCCTCTCCTTCGGCACCTATGCGCTGGTTAAGCCTCGTACGGACGGGCTCTACCGTTTCCGTTCACTGAATCTGTCTAAGCAAGTGGATGTGAAAGCAGATGAGATCGTCTATCGAGAAGAGGATAACTGGGCGAACTATCCGAAGGGTGTTCTCCTGCAGCTCCAGCAATATGCCGCCGATCAGAAGGAAGTCTTCCGCGGTGCGGATGTGCTGTACTACGGCAATATTCCAAACGGTGCAGGTCTATCCTCTTCGGCTTCCATCGAAGTCGTCACCGCTTATGCCCTCTCTCGCATCGCCGGCCTTACGATTCCGGTGATCGAGCTGGTGAAGCTGTCGCAGAAGGCAGAAAATGAATTCGTCGGCGTCAACTGCGGCATCATGGACCAGTTCGCCGTCGGCATGGGCAAAGCGAATCATGCAATCCGCCTGAACTGCGCCGATCTGTCCTATGAATATGCACCGCTGCGATTGGCCGGGCATAAGCTGATCATCACCAACACCAACAAGCGCCGCGGCTTGGCCGACTCGAAGTACAATGAACGGCGCGCCGAATGCGAGAAGGGACTGGAGATCCTGCGAAGCGTAAAGCCTGATCTCAGAGATCTGGGAGCGCTCAGCCTGAGCGAATGGGAGGAGCTGCGCGAGCATATCCAAGATCCTGTGATCCGAAATCGTGTTGAGCACGTGGTCAGCGAGAATGACCGCGTCCTCAGAGCCGTACACAGCCTGGAGGAGAACGATCTTGAGCAGTTCGGACAATTGATGATCCAGTCCCATGAATCGCTGCGCGATCTCTATGAGGTGACGGGCAAGGAACTCGATGCTTTGGTGGAAGCGGCGCTGTCCGTGCCGGGCTGCATCGGCAGCCGCATGACCGGTGCGGGCTTCGGCGGATGCACGGTCAGCCTTGTTCGTGAGGAAGCCGTCAATGAATTCCAGGAAGTTGTGGCGAAGAAGTATACAGAAGCCACGGGACTTACTCCGACATTCTATGTGTGCGATATAGGCGACGGCGTAAAAGAAATCACGGAGGTGTGAGCGGATGGCGATCTTAGTAACCGGTGGAGCGGGATATATCGGGAGCCATACGGTGGCTGAACTGCTGGAGAAGGGCGAAGAAGTTGTCGTCGTCGACAATCTGCAGACCGGCCACCGTCAGGCGGTGCTTGGCGGAACCTTCTATCAGGCGGATATTCGCGACGACGAGGCGCTGAGTAAGATCTTCAAGAAACATGAGATCGAAGCGGTGATCCACTTCGCCGCCAACTCGCTGGTCGGCGAAAGCGTAGAGAAACCGCTGGCCTATTATGATAACAATGTCTATGGATCGCAGAAATTGATGGAGACGATGATCCAGCACGGTGTGAAGAAGATCGTCTTCTCGTCTACGGCCGCCGTCTACGGGGAGCCGGAGCGCGTGCCGATTGATGAACACGACCGCACGAACCCGACGAACCCTTACGGCGATACGAAGCTGGCGATGGAGAAGATGTTCCGCTGGGGGGATGCGGCATATGGATTGAAGTCGATATCGCTGCGCTATTTTAACGCTGCGGGGGCACATCCCGATGGGCTGATCGGCGAGGATCACCATCCGGAGACCCACCTCATTCCGGTGATCCTGCAAGTCCCGCTGGGCAAACGCGAGTTCATCTCCGTATTCGGCGAAGATTATCCAACGGAAGACGGTACCTGCATCCGGGATTATATCCACGTGATGGACCTGGCGAATGCGCACTACCTGGCACTGCAGCGACTGCGCGCGAAAGAGGAGAGCGGCGTCTATAATCTGGGCAACGGACAGGGCTTCTCTGTCCGCCAGGTGATCGATGTGGCTCGCCGCGTGACGGGTCATCCGATCCCGGACCGCGTATCGCCGCGCCGTCCCGGCGATCCGGCGGTGCTTGTGGCTTCTTCCGAACGGGCGCAGGAAGAGCTGGGGTGGAAGCCGCAGTATGCGGATCTCGAGAAGATCGTGGACAGCGCTTGGCAATGGTTCCGTCGTCATCCCAACGGCTACCGCGGATAAGCAGTTTCGTCTTGCTTCAGTTCCGTATTGACTTTTGCGATCTGAGGGAATCCGTGGTAAGATAGGATAAAGGTATGTTCGATCAAGGGAGGAAGAACCGTTGCTGAAACGCACACTAATCGGAATATTCCGAAGCTTTGAAACGACCAGCGAGAACCCGAAATATCCCGGTTTGAATTCCAGGCACTTTAAGCTTCCTAAAGATAAACTTTGGGAAGAGATTCTAGCGATTGTGAAGAAATATCCGGGGCTTAAACTAGTCCACGATGTGAAGAGCGTCGGTGAGATTCTCGCGGAGAAGCGTACAGCAACCGGAAGAATACAAGACGTGACGTTTACGGTCGTTGAGATCAACCCGGTGAAGAGTGCGGTCGATATCTATTCCGCTTCGCGCGGTTCCCTGGGAGATCTGGGTTCCAACTACAGACTCATCCTCAATCTGCTCAAGGAGATCGATCGCAAGCTCAAGGATTATGCGGATAAGCCCAGCTTATAACAAAACTGCGAGAGAAGTTTGCTTCTCTCGCAGTTTTTGCAATTATCGATCCCTGTGTTGCTTCGCGGTTTACAGCAGTTCCCGCAGTGCCGCAAGCGCGCTGTCGTAGTCCGGATGTTCGGCCATCTCCTTGTTGATCGCTATGTAGCGGATCGTGTCCTCGGCGTCGATGATGAAGATCGAACGCGCCAGCAGACGGAGTTCCTTGATGAGCACTCCGTAAGCTGTCCCGAAGGAGACGTCGTAGTGATCGGACAGCACTTCCACCTTGTCGATGCCGGCTGCTGCGCAGTATTGCTGCTGTGCAGACGGCAGGTCTACGCTGATCGTCAGGATTGCTACCTGATCGCCGAGCTTCGCTGCTTCTTCGTTGAAGCGGCGCGTCTGGGCGTCGCAGATGCCTGTGTACAGGGAGGGAACCACATTGATCAAACGAATCTTGCCCTTGTAATCCGAAGAGGACTTCGTATCGACAAGGCTGCTGCGAACTGTGAACTCCGGCGCTTTGTCTCCGACTTTGAGCTCGGGACCGATTAATGTCAGCGGATTGCCTTTGAGCGTATGGACGCCTAATCGCTCCTGTGCCATTACCCATCACTCCTCTAACAGGAAATATTGATTCCGGCATTTGCCAACTTCTATTATAGCGTTATAAAATCTATATTGTCCATTCCCGTGTTTTTTACCCATGAAAGGAGTTTCAGCCCCATGATGTTTGTTCGCACGGAAAACCTGCGGTCCTACATCCGCCTGTATCCCGTTAATTCAGTGATTCTTCTCATCTGCATCGCCATGTTCATCATCATGACCCTGAGCGGCGGCACGGAGAACAGCCGTGTTCTGTTGCGCTTCGGCGCCTTTATCAGCCCTTTCCCGCGCTTCGAACTCCCCGGATTATGGGGCGGGGGATGGGACCTGGCCCGCTTCATCAGCGCGATCTTCATCCATATCGGCTTCTCTCACATCTTGTTCAACGGTTTCTCCATCTTCGTCTTCGCTCCGGAATTAGAGAGGATGTTCGGACATGTCCGCTACGCGGTCTTCTTCCTGGTGACGGGCATCGCCGGCAATCTCACCTCCCATCTCTTTCACAGCTGGACATTCAAGGGTCAATATACCTTGTCGGCAGGAGCATCAGGAGCGATCTTCGGCGTGTTTGGCGCCTATCTGGCTTTGGTTCTGCTGCGCAGGTCATTCATTGACAAGGGAACCTATACGACGGTTATGACCATCGTCGTCATGGGGGCTGTCTATTCCTTCGTCGTGCCGAATGTCGGCTGGGAAGCGCATCTGGGCGGCTTCGTTGCCGGGTTCATCTGGATGGCGGCACTGCTTCAGCGGCAGAGTCGGCGGAGATTCCAATAGATGACATTGACAATAGAGGGATTTATTAATACCTCCTGTAAGCGGAGTGGACCCGGAGCTGCCGGGTCAATTGCGAGAATCACTACAGACAAACGGGATCTTATCGTCTATAATGAATATTTGGTGAACAATACGGGCAGTGGAGTGTACGAACAGTGGAATTACGTCAACTTCAATATTTTGTGAAAGTCGCAACGCTGCAGCATGTCACGCAGGCGGCAGAGGAACTGCACGTCTCGCAATCCGCCGTATCCAGGCAGATTCATCTGTTGGAGCAGGAGCTTGGCGTATCGTTATTCACTCAACATGGACGGAATGTGCAACTAACTCCGGTGGGCAAGCTTTTCCTAAAACGGATTGAAGCGATCCTCGCCGATCTCGACAAGGCGATCGCTGAGGTGCAGGATTACTTGGATCCGGAGTATGGAGAAGTGCGCATCGGCTTTCCCCACAGCCTGGGTGATATCCTGATCCCGGGTCTGATCTCGCATTTCCGCAAGAAACACCCGAATGTCAGGTTCAAATTCCGGCAGGGCTTCTACAACAGCTTGCTTCGCGATGTCAGGAAGGGCGAGTTGGATTTGGCCTTTATCTCCCCATTTCCGCAAGATCATGAACATGTGACTGGAGAAGTGCTGTTGACGGAACCGTTATATGCTGTACTGCCTGAGAACCATCCGCTGGCGGGGGAGTCTTCGATCCGCTTGGAGCAGCTGAAGGATGATCCTTTCGTCTTATTCCATGAAGGATATTCTCTGCGGACGCTTGTCATGGATGCTTGTAAGCAGGCTGGATTCGTGCCGAGGATCGCCTTTGAGGGCGAGGAGACGGATACGATCCGCGGACTTGTGGCAGCGGGGATGGGCGTCAGTCTGCTGCCCCATCTAGCGCTGCAAGAGATCTCGCCGCTGCAGCCCGTGAAGCTGGAGATCGAGGCGCCGAAGGTGACGCGGACGATCGGCCTCATACGGCGCGTCGACGAGAAACTGCCGCTCGTGGCGGAAGTGTTTCGGAGTTTCTTGCTGAGATTCTTTGAAGAACATCAAGCAGAAGCGCATCATATCGAAGATCTGATGAGGAGGATTAAGTCGTTCTAAGCGCATAATCCATTCATGATACCTGCCATCATATACATGCATAGTTAAAACCGCGAAGTCGATCGACTTCGCGGCTTTTGTTATTGCGGCGGTAAGCAGGGAAGGCATTAGTCCCTGTTCTGAGAATTAAGGAAGATCAGGATGAACTTGAGCAGCTGCAGAACAGCGATGATCGTCGCTGCGACATAGGTGAGAGCAGCCGCATTCAATACCTTGGCGACTCCTCGTTCCTCCGAATTGGTGATGAAGCCTTCGGAGATCATGAGTTCCCGTGCTCTCGCACTGGCGTTGAACTCAACGGGCAGCGTGATCACTTGGAAAGCCACGGCTGCAGCGAAGAAGATTATGCCTGCTAAGAACATCGTCTGGCCGAAGACGGAACCGAGTCCGCCGAAGATCAGACCGGCGATGATCAGATATGGTGCGAGGCCGGATGCGAAGTTCACCAGCGGGAACATCCGGTGGCGTGCGACCAGCATCGGATAGGAAACCGAGTGTTGAATCGCGTGACCGACTTCGTGGCAGGCAACGGAGATCGCTGCGATGGAAGTGGAACCGTATACGGGTTCGGACAAGCGCACGACCTTATGGATCGGATCGTAATGGTCGGTCAGCGTCCCCTGAACCGGTTCGATCTTCACATCGTAGAGCCCGTGGTTATCCAGCATCCGCCGCGCCGCCTCGTAGCCGGTGATACCGGAGGAACTTGGCACTTCCGCCCATCTGCGGAAGGTTCCCTGCACTTTAAACTGTGCCCATATGGATAATCCGAAAGCAAGCAGGATGGGGATGTCCATCCAGTGTAAACCGCCAAAGCCAAAAAACATGCTAGATCCCTCCGAAGATTAAGAATGAAATGTGGTATTTGTCACTTTATCATTATTTCATTACGTTCTGGAAACTGCAAGGTTTCAATTTAAGAATATTAAATGATCAAGCTGTAGATTTCAAGAGGTGCACGGTCTCTGAAACGGCGTTCACTAGGTGTACGCTCAATCAAGCAGCTTCTGGAACAAGACCCGGGACCTCTTCGGAAGACGAAGCGTCAGTGCCGTAGATCGTCCGCAGGGGACGGCAATTCAGGAGGCGGATTAGACAGCATCTGCTTCCGATAGTGACTGGGCGGGGAACCGGTGATTTTTTTGAAGATCTTGGAGAACAAGAGGGGATCATCATAGCCGACGGAACGGGCGATGTCCCCAATCGACAGCGCTTCGTTGATCATAAGCCGCAAGGCCCGTTCGATGCGGTAGCGAAGAAGATAGTCTTGAATATTGGTCTGCATCTGCTCCTTGAACAGGGCGTTCAAATAACTGCGGTTCAGCCCGATATTGCGAGCGATGTCGGAAACGGTGATCCTGTTGGCGAAGTTGAGCTCGATGAAGCGGACGACCTCTTCCACGTATTGCTGACGCCGGGACTGGGCAGGGATGACTTCATCTTGGCGATTGTTCTCGACGAGGGCGGCCATCAATTGATAGATCTTCGCCGTCAGATGAAGATCCCGCGCCTTTCCCTGGGGATGCATGTTGATTAAGCTCTGCATGCAGCGCCCGACGGAGCGCTGCTCGTCGTCCGTCAGGATGGGCCGGCTGGGTGAGAAACCGCTCATGTGCAGAAGGTTCTTGGCATTGAGACCGTTGAAACCGACCCAACAATACGTCCAAGGATTGTCCAGGTCTGCTTCATAATAGGTCACGGCATCGGGATAGATGAGGAAAGCCTGCCCGGTGCTTAATTCATAGGTTCGTTCCGCCGTCTTGAAGATGCCTTGCCCATCCAAAATATAATGCAGCAGATAATGATCGCGTACCGCAGGTCCGTAATAGTGTCCGGGGCTGCATACCTGCGAACCGTAGTGGATGATATAGAGTTCCGTGTGGTGGAAATTGCGCGGCACAAAGTACTCGATCAACTCGAACCCCTCCTTGATCATGGCGGAAGAAACGATGGATTATCGGCATGCCTAACACGCGATATCATGGTCGTAATCTTCTGTGCTAGGGTGTTAAAGTTTGGTTGCCTTGACGC
Organism: Insulibacter thermoxylanivorax; assembly: GCF_015472005.1. Lineage (NCBI taxonomy): Bacteria > Bacillati > Bacillota > Bacilli > Caryophanales > Paenibacillaceae > Insulibacter > Insulibacter thermoxylanivorax. Next base: position 22,803 of record NZ_BMAQ01000007.1, read on the forward strand.
TTGCTATATAGATGATAGCTTATGAACATTATACAATACCAGAATCCTGCGATCGTACAGCTGGAGGGATTGCTGTGCGCGATTCATGCACGGTTTCATTTCCCGGGGAATATCAGGGTGTTCGCCCTGGTCATCAGAGAGGTTAAGGCGTGGAAAACGCAGTTTCGCTCGCTTGTGCTGGCCGTTGTCTTAACAGGCAGCTTGATCCTGCAGGTCACAGATGCATTCTGGGAGACGACGGGGGGCAATATCGTGCATGATCCGACGATCATCAGGGTGGGCAACACCTGGCATGTGCTCTCTACAGGTCAGGGAATACAGCGTCTCATGTCAACTGACGGCATAGAAGCCCGACGATCACTTACAGGAACGGCTATTTACTATCTCTTGCTTCGATCGATGCCTGCTGCAACGGCCTGAACAGCACATACAAGATGGTCGTAGGCAGGGCGACGAACATCACAGGCCCGTGTATGTGGATCGGAACGGCGTTTCGATGCTGAACGGCACGATCATCGACGCAGGCAATGTGCGGTGGAAGGGACCGGGCCATCAGGTTGTCTATCAGAACAACACCATCATTCGGCATGCTATGATGCCTGGGATAACGGTCTGCCGAAGCTGCTGATCAATGATCTATCTGTATTGGGTCTGCGGGCTGGCCGACTTACTAGTATAATAAGCTCCTCTTGCAGCAACAGGGCAGTTGTTGACAGCAGGAGGAGCTTTTTTTGTATGATATGGTTATGCTTCGCTGAGCTTTCGATCGGGTTTGATGAGGAAAAAGATCAGTCCCAGCGTAATTAATGCAAGGACCGATACCGTGATGAAGACCAGCTCATTGGAGACGCTCATCATCCAGCTGAACAGGGGCGGGCCGAAAGCGACGCCGATGAAGCGCAGGCTGTTGTACAGGGAGGTGATCATGCCGCGTTCGCTTTTGGCTGCGGCACCCGTGATCATCGTGTTTAAGCATGGCAGGAGCAGGCCGGTCCCGATGCTGCTTAGGGTTAGGAAGCCGATGAGGAGATAGATATTTTTGTATAAAAATATGGACAATCCGAGAGAGACCGTCATGACTGCTAGCCCGATATTCATCAGCCAGCGGATCAGGACGCCGTTTTTCTTGATAACGCTGCCGGTGATATAGGAGGTTGTCACCATCCCCATCAAGGGAATCGCCAAGATGAGTCCTTTGAGCACACCCTCGATCTCGTAAGGCTTTTCCTCGAGAATCTGCGACAGGTAGAACAGCGCACCGAAGAGGATGAAGAGCCCTAAGGAGCCGGCAAAAAACGACGTGATCAGCCACCGTCCCTTCTCCTTCAGGATGCTGCCGATCGACTGCAGATAAGCTTTCAGTTTCTTCGGTTCGTCCTGGGATTTGGGTTCTTGGATCAGGAAAATGACAGCAAGCAGTGAAAGGCCGCAGAAGACGGGAAAGGAGAAAAACACCGCATACCAGATGATCAACGCCAGCAGCGAGCCGATGATCGGACTGAGCACCTTGCCTAGACCATTGGATGCCTCAACCAGTCCAAGTGCCCGGCTCTCTTCCCCGCCTTGATACATATCCCCGATCAGCGCCATGGCAATCGAGGATGTGCCGGCCGCCCCCAAACCTTGCAGGGCGCGGGCGGTGATCACCACACCGTAGGATTTCCAGATGGCCCCGAATCCCGCCAAGATCCCTGCGCTTCCATATAGGATCAGGGCGGGGATGATGATGATCTTGCGGGAGAACCGGTCTGACAAATATCCTAAGATCGGAATGAATAATCCAGCAGTGATCGAAAAAAGACTGATCGTCAAACTGCTCTGAAATTGGGAGATCTGGAGGGCTCGCTGCATCTGAGGCAGAACGGGGATCAACATGGAGTTGCCCAGCACGAGCACCAAGGGGATGGAGGCCAGAGCGAGGTATTCCCATACCTTCCCCTTTCCTTGGTTGGCAGCTGATTGTCGGCTGTTCGCTGCGGTACCATCTTGGCCTTGTTCAAGTTCGATCTCAATCTCGCTCTGGAAACGAATATCGAGGATGCGCTGTTTTGCTTTTACCATGTCGGCAGTTCGACCTCCGGATTGGATTCGCCAATAGGCGTAACATTCCCGTCCTGCAGGCAAATCATACATCGAACCATACATCGCTTGATCTGGCAAAGTTTCACGGAATAGAAGTTGATATTCCAACTTACGAAAGGTATGATGATTATCACAGACATATATGACTCAGTTCGGAAAGAGGAGTAAGATGCGATGAAGCGGAATTTGTTGATCCTCGTTGTTGCTGTGTTGCTGATCGGGGTTGCGGTCGTGACCAATGCCAGCAAAGAAGAACTGCCTCAGGAGGTTGCGCCTAAGGTTGGTTTCCTGGCTCCGAACTTTAAGCTGGCAACGTTGGACGGCGGGGAATATGTGTTTGACCATGCGAAGCTGGAGCGTCCGGTGCTGATTAATTTTTGGGCTTCATGGTGCGGACCTTGCCAATCGGAAGCGCCGGCTTTAGCGGAACTGCATGAGAAATATAAAGGCAAGGTCGACTTCGTAGCGGTCAATGCAACGAGTGCGGAGTTTTACGGAACGGATAAAGTCAGTGAATTCGTTGAGACATATGATCTGAAGATGCCGATTCCATTAGATTATGAAGGAAAGTCCCTCCAGGCTTACAATGTGATCGGTTTTCCGCTTACGGTACTGATTGATCAGAATGGCGTGATCAAACATATGATGAACTATGAATTTAATCCGGAGGATTTGGATCGGAAATTAGCCGCATTGTAAGATGCAGTGATGCAAAGATGGTCAATGCGGTGCTTAGATAGATGAAGTGAAAGCTGGAGCATCAACGATGAATGATGAAGGATGAATGATGAAGGATGAATGATGAAGGATGAAGAATCGGCGATGAAGGACTAGTGATGAAGAATCGATGATGAACGATGAAAAATCAGTGATGAAGAAACAGGATGAAGAATCGATGATGGATGATGAAAGATCAGTGATGAAGGAATCAGGATGAAGAATCGATGATGGATGATGAAAGATCAGTGATGAAGGAATCAGAG
>NZ_BMAQ01000008.1 GCF_015472005.1 Insulibacter thermoxylanivorax
ATCCCCGGCTTGTCGCTCTGTGGATTGTAGTCGCACTCCGCACGGAGTGCGTGGATTGAAATCACTCTTTGCTGTCATAAAATTTCCGTTTTTGTTCGTCGCACTCCGCACGGAGTGCGTGGATTGAAATCAGGCGGTCTTAATGACATCTGAGGTAAGAGCCTGCAGTCGCACTCCGCACGGAGTGCGTGGATTGAAATTCAGATGATAAAGAAAACCGTTATATATGGAAAACGTCGCACTCCGCACGGAGTGCGTGGATTGAAATTAAAAACCATGAATGATATCGTTAAACGCAATTTAGAGTCGCACTCCGCACGGAGTGCGTGGATTGAAATGCTGATCGGGTTGTCAAATGAAACCAGAACCAGGTCGCACTCCGCACGGAGTGCGTGGATTGAAATGGAAGAAACCAGCGTACAAACCAGTACAGGTACCGTCGCACTCCGCACGGAGTGCGTGGATTGAAATAAGCATGTTGTCAAGTGTGGTGTAAGTCGATCTAAGTCGCACTCCGCACGGAGTGCGTGGATTGAAATCGTGATAGATTGGCACTTGGTGAGATGACATGGCAGTGTCGCACTCCGCACGAAGTGCGTGGATTGAAATCGGCGACCGCCGCGCACAAATCCGCCGACGAACGGTCGCACTCCGTATGGAGAGCCCGCTTCGGTACACTCCATACGGCTCTAACTCACTTCTCATGCAACGTGAGAAACTTTAGCTTCTTATGTCGTCTTGTTTAGAATCGCATTTATATCAGAATCATTGTGCCAACGATTACAACACAACGAATTCATGGATATCAATTCGAAAACCAAGCTAAATCTTAAAACTCCCCAGAAAGGGGTGTTTTTGACATATTCGCGAAAATTCTAACTAGATATGATGACTTTTGTCGCCAATATGGTAAAATAAAACTAATTATCCATGAGCAAGAGGGGATGACGGTGGTCTATATTGCCCATGTTCGGGAGTACGACAAGGCAATCCAATCCGTGAGGGACCATCTGATTGGAGTATGCCATTTAGCTGAACGGTACGGAGAGAAGCTGGGACTTCGATCTGTCGCAGGATTAGCTGGTCTGCTCCATGACTTAGGCAAGTACAGCGATTCATTCCAATCCTATATTCAGACCGCGGCTTTTCATCCTGAAGATTCTAATTATCGACGAGGAGAAGTTGACCACTCCACCGCTGGGGGAAAACTACTATTCTCCTTGCTTCACCATGAAGAGACTTCCTTCCATGAGAAACTGCTTGCCGAGATCGTTTCTAACGCTATCATTTCCCACCATTCGAATCTGCAGGACTATATTTCTCCGAATATGGATTCGGATTTCTTAAGAAGAGTGCGAGACAAAGAGTTGCCAGAATATGAGCAGGCGGTTGAACGTTTTTTTGAGGACACAATTTCTAGAGAAGAATTGTCTGACTATATCTCTGCAGCTGTGGATGAATTGCGTCAGTATACTGCTTATAGTCCGGAGCAATGTTTCTTCCTAAGCAAGTTCATCTTTAGCTGCCTGATCGACGCCGATCGGACGGATACTAGAAGATTTGAAGAACAGAGAGAGGCAGAGGGGAAGGACGAAGAAGGATCATCTCATGAGTATACTCAACAGACCTTTCTGTTCGAACGATATTATCATCGCTTGCTGGATCACCTGGCAGCTCTTAAGGACAACAACCAGGCCAAAGGAACGATCAACGAACTGAGAGCACAGATGTCGGATGCGTGTGATGAATTCGCTTCCAAACCTTCCGGCATCTATACTTTGTCCATCCCAACAGGCGGTGGCAAGACCTTTGCCAGCCTTCGTTATGCCCTTAAACATGCCCTGGAATTCAAGAAACACAGGATCATATACGTGGTTCCTTACACCACGATCATCGAACAGAATGCTCAAGAAGTACGTCAGATCTTAGCAGATGATGAACATATCTTGGAACACCACTCGAACATCATCGAAGATAATACGCTGCACATAGAACAAGGCGACGAAGCCGATGACGGGCTCATTACCCAGCGAGAGAGATTGAAGCTCGCTCGAGATAACTGGGACAGTCCAATCATATTCACAACTTTAGTACAGTTTCTGAATGTATTTTACGCTAAGGGGAATCGCAATACGCGCCGGCTGCATAATCTAAGCCATTCAGTGATTATATTTGACGAAGTACAGAAAGTCCCCGTACATTGCATTTCCCTGTTTAATGAGGCGTTGAATTTCTTGAAGCAAACCGCCCATTGCAGCATACTGCTTTGCACGGCCACCCAGCCGACCTTGGAACGCGTAAAGCATAGTCTTCTGAAAGATCGAGATGGCGAGATTGTCTCCGATTTGGAGTTTGTTTCCAAGGCTTTTAAACGGGTAGAGCTGGTGGATCGGATAGACAAGCCTATGACAAATGAACAATTAGCCGCTTGGATTCAGACGGAGATCGAAGAGTGGGGCAGTACGCTTGTTATCCTGAATACGAAGAAGGTCGTGAAAGATCTCTATCTCCTATTAAAAGAAACATCGATCCCGGTTTATCATCTAAGCACTTCTATGTGTGCATCCCACCGGAAGGATCAGCTGAAGGAAATCCGAGAGATGTTGAATCGAAAGATTCCATTTGTATGCGTTACCACTCAGTTAATCGAAGCCGGTGTCGATGTCAGTTTTCGCTGCGTGATTCGCTCTCTGGCTGGTTTGGACTCTATTGCGCAGGCAGCTGGACGATGCAATCGGCACGGAGAAGAGTTATCTCGCAACGTATATATCATTCGTCATGCGGAGGAGAAACTGAAGAGCCTTAAGGAGATTGAGATCGGCGGGAGTATCTCAGCGAGTCTGATCGGAATATTCAACAAAAAAGCTGAGAGGTATGGAGGAAGTCTACTCTTTCAGCGTGCGATGGAAGATTATTTTACCCATTTCTACAGGAAGATGGAATCGTCCCTTAATTATTATGTTCCCGAAGTGAACAATGAGATGACTAAGCTGCTTATGTCTCATCCTAAAGAGAACAGCTATATTAATCATTACTATAGGAAAACCGGAAAGCCGTTTCCTTTATGTTTGTGCGGCAGTTATCGAACAGCGGCAGAACATTTTCAGGTGATTGATGAGCCGACTACTTCGGTTATTGTCCCCTATCATCGAGGACGAGAGATCATCGCCCAACTGAACAGCATTGAATGGATCGAGGATTTGAACCAGCTGCTGAAGGAGGCGCAGCACTATATTGTTAATCTCTATCCGCAGGAATGGAGGATCCTCAGACAGGAAGGGGCGATTGTCGAACACCTGGATGGGATGATCTATGAGCTGAGAGAGAATTGGTACAGCAAGGAATATGGTGTTGATCTTATGGGAGAGGGGGAGTTGGAATTCATCAGTTGGTAGCAGCCGATACCGCTTACTTCAAAGGAGGTGAACACAATCATGCGCAACGAAGTGCAATTCGAAGTGTACGGCGATTATGCCCTGTTTACAGATCCTCTCACTAAAATTGGAGGTGAGAAATTATCTTACAGTGTCCCTACATACCAAGCCCTAAAAGGCATATTGGAGTCCATCTATTGGAAACCGACCATCATGTATATCATCGATGAAGTTCGTGTGATGAACCCTATTCAGATGGAATCCAAGGGCGTTAGGCCGCTCAAGTACAATACTGGTGAGAATGACTTAGCGAACTATACGTATCTAAGGAATGTTCGCTATCAGGTAAGGGCGCATTTTATTTTTAATCCCCATCGACCGGATCTGGCACATGACCGTATTGAAGGAAAGCATTACAGCATCCTGCAGCGGTCGCTGAAAGCAGGCGGACGCAGAGACATCTACCTTGGGACGCGTGAATGTCAGGGATACGTAGAACCCTGTGAATTTGGCAGCGGTGAAGGCTATTACGACGATGATGACCGTGTACATTACTTGGGCACGATGGTGCATGGATTCAACTATCCCGATGAGACGGGAGAGGACGAGCTCTCTGTGCGTCTATGGTCGGTTGAGATGGTAAGGGGCTATATCAAGTTTCCAAGACCTAAGGAGTGCAAGATTGTTCGCCCGATAAGGAAGATGCAAGCTAAGCGATTCCATGAAGGAAATGTCCAATCAGTCGATCAACTCTACCTTGATTTGGGGCTTGATTGAGGATACAGGGGTGCTTCAATCCAGTCATAGAGCAACAGGATAACTTCTTAGGAGGTGAGAAGGATGAGTTGGCTGCTTCACCTATATGAAACATATGAAGCCAATTTGGATCAAGTCGGCAAGGTTGTGAAGAAGCAGGATGATCGGGAATATACACTGCTTCCGATTTCACATACCACCCAGACAGCCCACATCGAAGTTACTGTCGATGAGGATGGAGACTTTCTGGATGCGAGGGCGTTGGATAAAGAAAACACGGTCATCCCTTGCACAGAAGAATCTGCGAATCGTACCAGCAATACTGTTCCCTATCCGCTTCACGATACTCTTTTGTATGTAGCAGGTGACTTTGTTAAATATAGCGGTAAGGTGGTCAAAAAAACAAAAAATTCACAAGAAAAACCCTTTGACATGTATATTCGCAATTTAGCGGATTGGGCCAATTCCCCGCACGCGACGCCCAAGGTGAAAGCGATCTATGCTTATCTGAGCAAAGGTCGCTTGATCGAGGATTTGGTGAATGCCGGCGTGATCTTACTGGATGATAACGGACACATGATCGAGAAATGGGATAAGAAATATGAGGAACGTTACGGGGAAAAACCGCCCATTTTCTCGTGCGGCGTAAGTGAGATCTATAAATCCTTTGTTCGTTTCAATGTCTTCATGCCCGACTCACCAGAGGATGTTTGGAAAGACCCGGATATGTATAACTCGTTTATTGCGTATTATCATGAGAAGCTTGGAGATCAAGATGTTTGTTATGTAACAGGAAAGAGGCTTCCCAGCACAGAACGTCATGCGGATAAGATTCGACATGCCGGAGATAAGGCTAAATTAATCTCTGCAAATGACACTTCGGGATTTACCTTTCGGGGACGTTTTTTGACCAGTAAGGAAGCTGTGTCGATCAGCTATGACGTTTCGCAAAAAGCACATAATGCGTTGAAATGGTTAATTCAACGTCAAGCCAAATCAATCCACAACCGAATCTTCCTGGTCTGGAGCAAGGATGACAGTCCAGTTCCTCATCCTAACGACGATGCAGTGGACTATATGATGCAGACGGGACGAGAAATAGAAAGGGAACCCGAAACGGGGCAGCTCTTCGCAGCCGAAGTCAGCAAAGCCATCGACGGCTATCGCCATGATCTAACATATCAGTCTGATGTCAACATACTCATCTTAGATTCGGCAACAACAGGTAGAATGGCTGTCTTATATTATCGACACCTTGATAAGGATCTGTATTTAAATCGACTTAAACAGTGGCATACATCTTGTGCTTGGGAACATAAGTACCGAAAATATAACAATCAATGGGTTACCTTCTACGGTGCTCCTGCAACGAAGGATATTGCCTTCGCTGCATATGGTCCGCGAGCCAGTGACAAAGTGGTTAAAGGCTTAGTGGAACGGCTTATGCCTTGTATCGTGGATCTTCGTTCACTTCCTATAGATATCGTCAGGAGTGCCTTCTATCGAGCTTCTAATCCGGTATCGATGGAAGTGTGGGAATGGGAAAAGACATTAAGCATCACCTGTGCACTGATCAGAAAGTCATTATTGGACAAAAAGGAGGAATGGCATGTGGCGTTGGATACAGAATCCAGAGATCGCAGTTATCTGTTTGGCCGTTTATTAGCCGTGGCTGATGTGCTTGAGCGAAGAGCTCTCGGCAAAGAAGAGACCAGAGCGACCAACGCGATCCGTTATATGAACTCATTTGCCCAGAGTCCAAGCCGAACTTGGAAGACGATTCAAGCGAGTTTGCAGCCGTATCAAGCCAAGTTAGGAACGAAAGCAGCGTATCTGTCCAGACTCATCGATGAGATCGCGGATCAGATGGATATCCAAGATTTTAACAATAAACCTTTGGACGAAAAGTATCTATTAGGTTTCTACAGCCAGCGTCGTGAACTGTATAAGAAAAATAATGAGCAAGAGGAGGAGACGAACGAATGAGCACTTTGGATCATAAGATTGATTTTGCGGTTGTTTTGTCCGTTACGAAGGCGAATCCGAATGGGGATCCTTTAAACGGGAATCGTCCGCGTCAGAATTATGACGGTTACGGTGAAATATCTGACGTAGCAATTAAAAGAAAGATTAGAAACCGTTTGCAAGATATGGGGGAGAAGATCTTCGTACAATCTGACGATCGGAGGACGGATTCCTATAACAGTTTGCGGGAGCGTGCAGAGGCACATCCAGAATTAGCAAAGATGTTGAAGGCCAAAAATACTTCCGTTGAGGAATTTACTAAGATTGCTTGTAAAGAATGGATTGATGTTCGCAGCTTTGGACAAGTATTTGCATTTAAGACGAACTCAGTTTCTATTGGAATTCGCGGTCCTGTTTCGATTCATGCAGCGACGAGTATCGATCCGATTGATATCGTAAGCATACAGATCACTAAGAGTGTGAACTCGGAGCCAAAAGAAACACGTAGTTCAGATACGATGGGCATGAAGCATCGGGTGGATTTCGGTTTGTACGTATTCAAGGGCAGCATCAATACACAACTAGCGGAGAAGACCGGATTTACAAACGAGGATGCGGAGAAAATTAAACAGGCTTTGATGACTCTCTTCGAAAATGACAGTTCTTCCGCTCGTCCTGAAGGCAGCATGGAAGTACATAAGGTCTATTGGTGGAAGCACAATTCGAAGTTGGGGCAATATTCCTCTGCTAAGGTGCACCGCTCCTTGAAGATCAAATCGCTGACAGAGCAGCCAAGAAGTTTTGAAGATTATGAGATTAGCCTGGAGCAGCTGGATGGGCTGCAGGTTGAGGTGATCGATGGGATCTAAAGAAGAGGATCGCTATCTGATGTTGTCAGGGCTCCAACATTTCCTATTCTGCAAGCGGCAGTGGGCCCTGATTCACATCGAACAGCAATGGGAGGAGAATGCTCTCACGGTAGAGGGGCAGCACCTCCATCACAAAGCGCATCAAGCCTTGCTGCGAGAGAAGCGGGGGAACAAACTTATCGTACGAGGGATGCCGGTTCGCTCTCATGAATTACAGCTTACCGGGGTATGCGATGTCGTAGAGTTTCATTTGGATCCCGAAGGAGTAGAGCTGGTTGGCGAAGAGGGAAGATACAAGGCCTATCCCATTGAGTATAAGCGCGGGAGGCCGAAGAAAGGACTGGAAGATGTTATCCAATTAGTTGCACAGGCGATCTGTTTGGAGGAAATGTTAGCCTGTCGGATTGATAAGGGGTACTTGTACTATGAACAAATCAAACATCGTGTCGAAGTACCGATCACCGAAACCCTTCGCGAAACGGTTCAACTTATGGCTAAGGAGATGCACCATTATTTTGATAAGCGTTACACCCCTAAGGTGAAAACCGGCCCCTTCTGCAACAATTGCTCTCTGAAGAATATCTGTCTGCCGAAGCTTATGAACAAGCGTTCCGTCAAAAGTTATATTGAAGGGAGGCTGAGTGAATAAGTGAGGAAACTGTTGAATACTTTGTATGTCACTCAGCCCGATGCTTATCTATCCCTTGATGGAGATAATATCGTATTGTTAAAAGATCAGCAGGCTCTGGGCCGCTTGCCTCTGCACAATCTGGAATCCATCATCACTTTTGGATATACAGGGGCAAGTCCTGCACTGATGGGATATTGTGCTGAACGGAATATTTCGATTACGTTCCTTACAGCGAGCGGGAGGTTTCTTGCTAGAGTAATCGGGCAAAGCAGGGGCAACGTAACGCTCCGCAAGGCCCAGTACCGCATCTCTGATCAAGAGCGAGAATCCGCTTTGATCGCGCGCAACTTTATTATAGGTAAGATCTATAATCACAAATGGATGCTCGAACGAATGACGCGTGACTATCCTCTCCGTGTAGATGTTGAACGTTTCAAATCCATCTCTCATCAGCTTGATGAGTATCTGTATGAAGCTCGCAGTTGTGAGAACTTAGAGACATTACGCGGTTTGGAAGGTCAGGCAGCATGGCATTATTACCAGGTCTTTGATGATATGATCCTGCAACAGAAGGAAAGTTTCACTTTTCACGGACGGAGCAGAAGGCCGCCCAGGGATCATGTGAATGCGATGCTGTCATTTGCGTATATCCTTCTGACTCATGATATGGCAGCTGCTCTTGAGTCCGTTGGTCTAGATGCTTATGTTGGTTTCTTGCACAGGGACCGTCCGGGAAGAGTATCTCTGGCCCTAGATATGATAGAAGAACTGCGTGGAATCTATGCGGATCGTTTCGTGCTTTCTTTAATTAACCGCAAAGAAGTGACGCCGAATGGTTTTTATCAGAAGGAGAATGGTGCGGTCTTGATGACCGATGAAACCAGGAAGTTGTTCTTGAAAGCTTGGCAAGCGAAGAAACAGGAGATGATCACGCACCCTTTTCTTGGAGAGAAGATTCCCTGGGGACTGGTTCCATATGTTCAGGCATTGCTGCTTGCAAGATATCTTAGAGGCGATCTGGATGAGTATCCGCCATTTCTATGGAAGTAGATGAGGGCAGGTGATGGAGTGTGTTGGTGCTGATTACGTATGACGTGCAAACTTCCAGCCCAGATGGAGCCAGGAGACTGAGAAGAGTGGCGAAGGTTTGTCAGAATTATGGGCAGCGCGTACAGCATTCGGTCTTTGAATGCATTGTTGACGCAGCACAGTTAACTAAGCTAAAGCTAGAACTTATGGAATTGATCGATCATGAAAAGGATAGCTTACGAATCTATCGATTAGGGAACAAGTATCGAAACAAAGTGGAACATATCGGTGCGAAACCTGCTTTGGATCTGGAAGGCACCTTGATCTTCTAATGGTGCGAACCCCAAGTGCACATGAAATCCCCGGGAGGTTCGCACCCCGCGCCGCTGTAGGGTTTGTGGCTTTTTTGATATAAAATCAAAGGAAAATATGGTATCCTAAAAAGGGGTTCGCACTTTCGGGTCCGAAAGGCCTTGTTGGACAAGGACTCTCAGATCCGGCTGTCGCACTCCGTATGGAGTGCGTGGATTGAAATGCATCATTTGACGATCACTTCCAATCCGTTGCCCGTCGCACTCCGTATGGAGTGCGTGGATTGAAATGCTTGTCCATTGCTCGAAGCTTTGCTGCGTTTTGTCGCACTCCGTATGGAGTGCGTGGATTGAAATATCACTGTCTTTTTCATTCGTCCATATGGTAGTGTCGCACTCCGTATGGAGTGCGTGGATTGAAATAGATGATAATAAACGTTGCTTATCGAAATCCCTAGGAGTCGCACTCCGTATGGAGTGCGTGGATTGAAATCTTGTCGAACAGAACTTGTCTGCCTTTCTGAATAGTCGCACTCCGTATGGAGTGCGTGGATTGAAATAGATACTGCTGACCGCGCTTTTCAGCTTCTTCGAGCTGTCGCACTCCGTATGGAGTGCGTGGATTGAAATTCGATGAATCGTTGGAGCGAACATGTAAACAACGTCGCACTCCGTATGGAGTGCGTGGATTGAAATGACATGTCGCGAATTCCTTGCTCCAGCTGAGCAAGTCGCACTCCGTATGGAGTGCGTGGATTGAAATAGATGATAATAAACGTTGCTTATCGAAATCCCTAGGAGTCGCACTCCGTATGGAGTGCGTGGATTGAAATCAGATTTAGAAAGTCTGAAAGCAAAGGACATGGAAGTCGCACTCCGTATGGAGTGCGTGGATTGAAATCCCCGACTGATGGAGGATAAGGGTGCGGATCGTCAGTCGCACTCCGTATGGAGTGCGTGGATTGAAATAAAAAGATCAGCAAGCATAACGAGCCGGCATTCCGTCGCACTCCGTATGGAGTGCGTGGATTGAAATATTAGTGCCGTCATCAAGTGGATCTTTCCGAGTTCGGTCGCACTCCGTATGGAGTGCGTGGATTGAAATTTTGATCCACTCCACGGTCTTAGGTACCGCATAGAGTCGCACTCCGTATGGAGTGCGTGGATTGAAATCCAACGGTCAGATAAATGATCGGCTTCATAATCAGTCGCACTCCGTATGGAGTGCGTGGATTGAAATATTTTCCGATACAACATTGCTGGTACGGAATTTCTAGTCGCACTCCGTATGGAGTGCGTGGATTGAATATAATGCCGAAATGGAAGAAACATACAAACCCCCATCCCATTCACCACAAAAAAATCCCCGCGAACAGGATGCTTTGATATCGCGGAGATTTTACGTTCCGTTATTTTTTACTTCGTTTCTCTTTTTTTGCTTGAAGCAATAACGATCTGCAAATTTCAACTATAATCAATGCTATTGTGAGAGTAATTTGCACCATATATGCGTCCCCAAAAAGCTTGAGATTATGATAGACAAACATTCCCCTTTCAAGAACTTGCTGCTACTGAACAGATGAAACGAAATAAAGCAGCCCCCCAACATCTGTCGAGGGGCTTTATTATGTATGTACGAAGCATGACAACTTATGATGGTGTTCGGTGCGTAATGGCGATCTTGCCATTCCAACACAAACCTCAGCAGAGCGAACTGCCTTGTCGCAGGACAGGCGGTTCCGTCCGCTGAGGTATTTTTTGCGCATATATAAGCAGGCTGTCTCCTTCTCAATGCCTCCGCCGTTTGGCGTATTGCGTGGGGGTTTCATTCATGATCTTCTTGAACACCTTGCTGAAATAGTTAAGGTCGTTGAAGCCGACCATAAAGGCGACTTCGGTGACGGATCGGCGGCTTCGCTGCAGGTAGAGGGCGGCTTCTTCGATCCGTTTGCGGTTGATGAATTCGGTGATCGTCATGCCGGTATCTTCCTTGAACTTCCGTGACAGATGGGAAGGGTTGACGTGGATATGCTCGGCGATCTCCTGCAGAGGAAGAGGCTGCCCGAGATTGAGCATGATATAGTCAACGGCTTTCTTGACGATGGCGCTGTAATTGCCCGTGGAGGTGCTGATGACCAGATCGCAATAGTCCATCACCATCGATTGGAACAAGTTTTTCAAGAGGGGAAAGGTACTCGTGCGCTCGACCAGGATGGCATAGCGTTCGGATAGATGATGCAGGTATACGGGATGCACACCGCTTCGCTCCGCAGCGATTCGACACATCGTGTTCAGCACGAAGCCGAGGTTCTTCGAAGTCCGAATCGGGTTTTCCGGGATGCGCTCAGAGAAGGCCGGCAGCTCGGAGAGCAGATAACTTACCTCGTGTTTGACACGTTCTTTGTCCCCTTTGGTGATGGCGTCCATCAAACGGTTCTGATGTTCATAGCGCCTTTCGATGATCTGATAACTTTCCTCCATGGTAACCGCGCGGAAATTCACCGGTTGATAAGGCTTCTGCTCTGCCGGCGGAATCTGCTGAGATTGAACGCGGGGATGCTGGCAGAGGTGACCAAGCAGCTTGCCGACATACGTATGTTCCTCGTCGCTCAGGATCGGCAGGGATTGATAGAACTCTTCGAGCAGCTGGCGGTCGCTGACAGCAAGCTGGTGGTCCATGATGATATCTTGGATCCGGTGGATCACTTCCTGGCTGGACAGCAGCGGACCGAGCAAGATCGCACCGGCGAGGGAGGCGGCTTCCCAGATGCCTGACGCGATATATTCCAGTCCGTACGGGCTGATGTGCTGATAGAACCGCTCCGGCTCATGCTGCCGCAGAACCCCCAGGATATGCTTGAAGTCTTCCTTCGGCTGTTCGAGTACGGCGGGAATCTCGTGAATGATGATTTCATTGAAGATGTCTCCGCTTTGATCGATTAGGCGGACGTCCATCTTCGTGACGGAATGAAGGATGTGCATGATCGGAACATATTCCTGAAAATCCGTATTCCCTTTCATTGGGACGGGGTACCCTCCTTAGGTTCTCCAGCATACAAAAAACGATGCGAATTAGCAAAAATCCTACGAATCCAGAAATAAAAATTCTAATATCATGCTACCACATCCTCTATAATCATACTATAACCAAATTAAAGCCCTTACATTGATAAAGATAGGCTAGAGTGAATTTTTTTGATCAGGCGAGCAAACAATGAGTCGTGAGGCAGAGTTTTCCTCAGATCGAAATGGAGGAGTAGCACATGTTGTATCCGATAACTACTGACAGCCGCACCGTACTGGATCTCAGCGGCATCTGGAAATTCATGATCGATGATGAAACCAAGGAAATTGATGTTAACCAACCATTACCTGCGCAAGAATTGATGGCCGTACCGGCTTCCTTCAATGATCAAGCGGTACTAGCCGAGATTCGCCAGCACAGCGGATATGTATGGTATGAGAGAGAATTCACCGTGGCGAAAGCGCTGCGTGATCAAAGATTGGTCCTGCGATTCGGATCGGCAACCCACGAAGCATGGGTCTATGTGAACGGCCAATTCGTCGTTCATCACAAGGGCGGGTTCACCCCCTTCGAAGCAGAGATCAACGAATACCTCGTCGAAGGCAAGAATCGCCTGACGGTACGCATCAGCAACATCTTAGACCACACAACTCGCGGTGCGGTTTTGTCCTAAAATTCGTATAATAGCAGGCAGTGATCAAAGCGGAGGAGACCGCAGCGAGATCGGGGGATCGTTTTGGTTCTATTCATCGTATAAAACTGCATCGCCCAGATCCAAGATGTATAATAGAATCATCTCAATAGATTAACGCAAAGGAATGGCAGCATCGTGACGGACAAATATCAACGCGCACGGCGGTATCAACAATTCGAGGGCATCTTCCGCTGCCCGATCTGCGAAGAAAGGATGCAGCTGGTGGAGTTTAAGAGCATGATCTGTCCGCACCGGCATACCTTCGATCTGTCCAAGCATGGGCACTTGAACCTGGCGGTGCAGCCCTCGAACAGTTTGTATACGAAGGAACTGTTTCAAGCAAGGCACCGGATCTTGACGGAGAGTGCGATGTACACGCGTTTGCATCAGACCCTGCAGACGCTGATTGAGCAGGAAGCGGGTGCGGCGCAGGAATCTTGCCTCATCGCTGATATGGGGTGCGGGGAAGGTTCGCATCTGAACAGCATCTTGTCTGCTTCGAAGGCGCCGAACCTGTACGGCATCGGCCTCGACCTCGCTAAGGAAGGCATCCTCATGGCGGCCAAACGGTACAAAGATGCCATGTGGGTGGTGGGGGACCTTGCGAACTCTCCCTTAGCTGACCACACGGTGCAGGTGATCCTGAACATCCTGTCGCCGGCGAACTATAAGGAATTCAGACGGGTGCTCGTGCCGGGCGGGCTGGTCGTGAAAGTGGTGCCGCGGACGGGGTATCTTAAGGAATTAAGAGAAGCCTTGTTCGATGACCAGGAGAAGCTGGATTACAGCAACGATGAGACGGTCTCCCTCTTCGAGAAGCAGATCGATCTGCTCGATGTCATCCAACTGCAGGATACCATCACTCTGGATGAGCAGCAGTTGCAAGACCTCACTCGTATGACACCGCTGGCTTGGTCCGCGGAACCGGAGAGGGTGGAGGCTTTCTGCAAGCAGGGCGCCTCCGAGATCACCATTGATCTGGATATCCTCGTCGGACGGGTGTAGGTTGGTTGGACGAAGAATGCCGGCTGAGCGCGGTCCGCGGACAGGCGGAGTTGGGTGTGCATGATTGAAGTTCGGCGTATACGAACGGATTTCGGTGTGCATGATTGAAGTTCGAGGTGCATGGTTGATTGCATGAACGAAGTTCAGCATGCATGTTCAATTGCGTACAGATCGATCGTTGCTTATTCCGACTCGTACAGCTCGATGGAGGTCTCGGCGGCTTCGTGACCATTGACGACCAGCGTGATCCGATGGATACCCGGATAATGCCGGCGAGTGGAGAGATCTGCCCAGTGGAACGTGCGGCTGCCCGTAAGGCGTGCACCGCCGGGCACTTCTTTGTCGGTGAGCAGGAACAGCTTGCGCGATGTGCGGCCGCTCGCTTTGACATAATAGACGCCGTATTCGATGCGCAGCTTCAGCGCCTCGCCGTCCCGCAGCTGGAGTTCATACCTGAGTTCACTGTTTCCGCCGATCGGCACCGCTTGCGGCTGAGCGGACAGTGAGGCATAGGCGATATAGGAAGCGATCTCGGACGGATCCACGTAGCCGAACAGCGCTAAGGCAGCGGGATCGCCGCGCCGGATCAGCGTGCGCAGGCCGTGTCGGATGATCCAATCGGTATGCGGATGCGATTCCTTCCATTGCCGTGCGAGCGCTAAGACGACGGAGGGGTGGTCCTTCGTGATATCGTTCAGATTGTTTGCGACGCTCTTGCGCACATAGAGTGATGGATCCTGCTTCAGCCGCTCCAAGACGGGCAGGATCGGTGCCGGATCCTGGATGAAGATCGGCAGGGTGCGTCCCCATGGCAAGCGCGGTCGGCAGCCTTCGCTGGCGAGGCGGCGCACGTGCTCGCTGGGATGCTCCGTCCATGCCAGCATCTGCTTCATCATGCGCTCGGGATTGCGAAGCAGGAAGGGCCTGACGGCGAATTCCGCCGTAGAACCTTGCGTGAACCGCTCAAGCGCACGCATCGACAGCTCCCAATGTTCCTCCGCTTGACCGTAGACTTCGACGAAGTCGGGGAGGAAGACATAAGGATACCCGACGCACCGCTTGCTCACCGCAAACAGCACTTCAAGCGCCTCTTCATACCGCGCAGGCAGGAATCGGCCGAGGGAGGTTGAGATTTTGCGAATTCGTTCTTTCAGCTCAAGCACGTCCCAGTCCTCATCCGTCACTTCCCGCACGAAGGCTTCGGTTTGGAAGGCTGGATATACATCCGCTGTCCTCCTTCCGAATTGAAGCAAAAAATCCTCGTTATACATCAGTTTCATCGGTTCAGCCATCATGATTCCCTTCTTCCTCTATTGTTGATTCCGCATCGGTGATCTTGTCATCCCGATCTTGTAATATATAGTTATGATACCAGAAAGCAAGCTTCATCCAGCAAGTTGTTTTGAATGCGCTTTAATCAACTGCATCACGATTCCGATCATGGCAGAGAAGAGGCTGAGGATACGATGACTTCGATCCGAAAGTTCAAAAGAGTGTATGTCGAGATCACCAGCGTATGTAATCTGGCTTGTTCTTTCTGTCCGCCGACAGAGCGCCGAGCGAGTTTCATCGAGCCGGAGGAATTCGCGAGAAGGCTGGACGAGATCAAACCTTATACGGACTATATCTATCTCCATGTGAAGGGCGAGCCGCTGCTTCATCCGCGCATCGGAGAACTGCTTGACATCAGCCATGCCAAAGGCTTTCAGGTGAATATTACGACGAATGGCACGCTGCTTGCCAAGAAGCAGGATCAGCTGCTGGGGAAGCCGGCGCTCAGGCAGGTCAATATCTCTTTGCACAGCTTCGACGGCAATGAGGGCATGAAGGATCGCGCCGGATACTTACGGGCTGTCATTGCTTTCGCGCATGAAGCAGCGGCGCAGGGCGTGATCATCTCGCTCCGTCTGTGGAACCTCAGCTGGGACAATATGACCAATGCCCAGAAGCAACGCAACCGTGAGACCTTGGCGATGATCGAGCGGGAGTTCCATCTGGACTATACGATCGAAGAGAAGGTCGAGCCCGGCGGCGGCATCCAGATCGCGGAACGCATCTATCTGAATCAGGATGCGGAGTTTGAGTGGCCGAGTTTGACGGCGCCCAGGGATGACGGCAAGGGATTCTGTCATGGTCTAAGAACCCATGCGGCGATTCTCGAGAACGGGACTGTCGTGCCGTGCTGCTTGGATGGGGAAGGGGTGATCGATCTGGGAAATATCCAACATGCTTCCTTCGCGGAGATCATAGATGGGGAGCGTGCAAGGCGCATCGTCGAAGGCTTCTCCCGCCGGGAGGCGGTCGAAGAGCTGTGCCGCCGCTGCGGTTACCGCAAGCGATTTGGCTGATCGGCCAGCTGGTTTGCTGACTAGTAAACGATATACGAGCATGGACGGACACCTCTTGGCATTGCTGCTGTTGACAACATGGGATATAATCTTGTAAAGTAAGTCACATAATAAGTGAAAGCGATGATGGGAATCAGTAGCGTTCGCGAGCGCTGCTTACAGAGAGCCGGCGGGTGGTGCGAGCCGGTGCACGTGCGAAGGCGAATTACGTCCTGGAGCATCCCATTTCGAAACTGCACAGGTGCAGAAGAATGGGACGGTGTCGGCCGTTATCCGATCGAGCGGGGCATGTCGTCATGTCGTTAGGATGCGCATGCTCAAATAGGGTGGTACCGCGAGCAATCGTCCCTGTCTTATGACAGGGGCGTTTTTATTATTTAGGTTTGAATATGAGGTTACATCATCCCAAGGAGGAAAGATCCATATGACGAATCATTCTGCATCAGCAAGCCGGCTTCTGGAGGACCTGGAATACCGCGGTCTGATCTACCAAGTAACGGACCGCGAAGGTTTGGAGCGCAAACTGGCCGAGGGGCCGATCAGCTTATACATCGGTTTTGACCCGACGGCGGACAGCTTGCATATCGGCCATCTGCTGCCGATCACTGTGCTGCGCCGCTTCCAGGAAGCAGGGCATAACGTCATCGCTCTCGTAGGAGGCGGGACGGGCATGATCGGCGATCCGAGCGGCCGATCTTCTGAGCGTTCCTTGAATTCCGCTGAGATCGTTGCGCAGTGGACAGAGAGCCTGAAGCAGCAGTTATCGCGCTTCCTGGACTTCGATCGCAAGACCAATCCGGCGAAGCTCGTCAGCAACTACGACTGGCTTGGACCGCTGGATCTGATCACCTTCCTGCGCGATATCGGCAAGAACTTCACGGTTAACTACATGCTGGCGAAGGAATCGGTCAGCTCGCGCCTGGAGACGGGCATCTCCTTCACCGAATTCAGCTATATGATCCTGCAGGCATATGACTTCTACAAACTGCATAAGGATCACGGCGTCAGCCTGCAGGTAGGCGGCAGCGACCAGTGGGGGAATATTACGGCGGGACTTGATCTCATGGGCAAGATGGGCGGCGGAGAAGCATACGGTCTCACCCTTCCTCTTGTCACGAAGAGCGACGGGAAGAAATTCGGCAAGTCCGAGGGCGGCGCTGTCTGGCTGGACCGCAGCAAAACATCGGCCTACCAGTTCTATCAGTTCTGGATCAACACCGACGACAACGACGTCATCAAGTTCTTAAAATATTTCACCTTCCTGACGCCGGAGCAGATCGCGGAACTCGAGGCGGAGCTGAAACAGGCGCCGGAGAAACGGGTTGCTCAGCGGGAACTGGCGCGGGAAGTGACGCGCTTCGTACACGGCGATGAGGCGGTGACAGCTGCGGAGAACATCACCCGCGCCCTCTTCTCCGGGAATATCGCGGAACTCAGCGAAGCGGAGCTCATCGAAGCTTCCCAAGACATGCCGACTGCGGTCATCACCGGCCAAGAGGAGACGGGGCTGATCGACCTCTTGATTGAGACGAAGGCGGCGCCTTCCCGCCGGCAGGCGCGGCAGGATATCGAGAGCGGAGCGATCTCCGTCAACGGGGAGAGGGTGAGCAGCATCGACGCCGTGATCACGGCTGAACAGCGGCTGCACGGCAAGTTCGTTGTCCTCCGCCGCGGCAAGAAGAACTACTACCTGGTGCGGTTTGAATAAGCGGATGTATATGGACCAAGGCTGTTCGGGATCGGCAGTCTTGGTCTTTATTATTCTTAAAATGTTCATTTGAAGGCGGGCGTTCGATACAGTATAATCCTTGATTATGTGACAAATATCATACATGCAGCGTGATCTATGTGCTCTATGCGATCTATGCGCCATCCTCCGCAGCTTGACTGTTCGTGCAGTTGTCATGACGGTGATGGCAGTTGTCATGACGGTGATGAATGATGGTGAAGGTGATCTGCGATGGCGAGGGGACCGTTCCCCTATTTTTTGTACGGATGTTGTCAAGCCAGGCGGAATATAATGAGCAGCAAGTTGATCATGCAGCAAATGGAGGAATATGTATGAAAGCTAAAACGCCCCAATTCTGGGCGATCCTATTGTTCTCAATCGGCGTCTTCATGGCACAGCTGGATAACGGGATCATCAGTTCCGCGCTGACGACGATCAACCGTTCCTACGGCGTATCGGCAAACTGGGGAGCCTGGGGGATCACGATCTACACCTTGGGCTTGGCCATCAGCCTGCCGATCATCGGGAAGCTGTCGGACCGCTACGGCCGCAAGAGGTTGTTCCTTATCGAGATCACCCTGTTCGGGCTTGGTTCCTTGCTTGTAGCACTAAGTCCCAGCTTCGGTTTCTATCTGTTCTCGCGCTTCTTGCAGGCCCTCGGCGGCGGCGGGATCTTCATCATCGGCAGTTCCCATATCTTGAGCACGGTTGAACCCAGCAAGCAAGCCAAATACTTGGGTCTGTTGGGAGCGATGAACGGAGTGGCTGCAGTCTTGGGCCCCAACGTCGGCAGCTTCCTGCTGGACTTGACAGGCAACTGGCATGTGCTGTTCCTGATCAACGTGCCGATCGCCGTCGTGTTGATCATATTAGGCGTGATGAAATTACAGGAATCGGCGGATCCGTCGCCGGGTAGGCTGGATCTCAGCGGTACGATCCTTCTGTCCGTCGCGATCCTGGCTTTGATGCTGGGCCTGACGAACATCGATGTGGATATTATGCAAAGTCTCGGCCGTGTTGATGTTTGGGGCTATTTGCTCGCTGGCATCTTCTTGATCGTCGTGCTTCTGGTATACGAGAACCAGCTTGAACGGAAAGCGGGCGGCGATCCGATCCTGCCGATTCGTCTGATCAAGCAGCCGCGCTATCTGATGGTGCTGTTGATCGGCATGCTGTCAGGAGGTTTGCTCGCCGCGATGATCTATATTCCCGCCTTCACCGAACAAGTACTGGACATCGCGGCGGAGAATTCGGGCTATTGGATGACGCCGTTGGCGCTGGCTGCCGGTGTCGGCGCAGGAATGGGCGGCGTGTTGGTCGGCAAGAAGGGGCCGATCTTCGCCGTTGTAGCGGCCGGTTTGATCTCAGCCCTGGGCTTCGGTCTCTTCCCGCTGTGGCTCGAGACCCGCTGGGAATTCATCGCCGCGAGCATCATCGCCGGTGTCGGCATGGGGATCATCTTGGGAGCGCCGCTGAACATCCTGGCTACGGAAGGGATGACCAAGGATAAGGGTTCTGCCCTGGCTTCCTTGTCGCTGCTGCGTCAGATCGGGATGACGCTGGCACCGACGATCTATGCAGGATTCTTAGCGCGAGCATTCAATCGAATGGGCACCCTGTACCGCGAGGAGTTTCCGGATATCCTGCGGGAGAATCTTGCAGGCGTGGAATTGTCTGCGGAGGCCCGGATGGAACTCGGACAGATCGGTGCACGCATGGCAGAAGGTGCAGCGGGGATGTCAGAAGCGGAGATGACCGAGATGATGAATGCGATCCAAGACCCGACGCTGCGCGAGGTCATCACCAGCAGCGCGGCGGAGGTGACGAAGATCGCTTCCCGCAACGGGTTCGACGGGATGTACCTCACCGCTGCGGTGCTGGGCCTTGCAATCGTGACCGGTGCCGTCATCCTCATCCCGCTGCGCAGAAGGTACAATGAACGGCTGGCAGCGGCTGAGGCTGCTGAGGCAGCTAAGACGGCTGAGGCGCCGGTGTGAGAACTCGGTTTGGAACCTGTGAAGTAATCGAATAATAAGGCAGAAGCGGGGCTGACCAGTAAGTCCGGCATGACTGATATTTGACGGACATGACTAATGTGTATGACTGCTGGCATGATTGTTGGGCAGCCCCGCGCGTAGGATACAGGCACCTGAGACGACAGGAAGTGTCGTCTCAGGTGCAGATTCTGTCACGCCGCCAGCTGAGACGACAGGAAGTTTCGTCTCGCGCGTAGATTCAGTCTCAGCGCAAGATGAGTCGACAAGAAGTGTTGTCTCACGCACAGATCCTGTCTCGACGCATCTGAGACGACAAGAAGTGTTGTCTCGCGTGCAGATCCTGCCTCGACGCATCTCAGACAACTAAAAGTGTCGTCTCACACATAAAGGGGCTGTCCATCCGTCAGTTGTCACTGACTTATTGGACAGCCCCGTTTAACTTGGCAGAGGTTGTTGGTTAGCAGGTGTTTTGTGTTTTCGCTTGAGTTTGTGTGCTTTAGAGCTGCTTCTCTATCGAGTTAGTATGCTTCTCAGTGAGGGCCAGCTTACTTCTCCAGCTGCTTCTTGATGAAAGTCGGCAAGGAAAAACAGCCGCGGATAACCTCTTCATTGGCATAACGTGCATCTATATCGAAACGGACCTGTTCCGGATCCGGCAGGGCTTGCTTCGCACCAAGCGTGAAGGTCCAGAAGCCGCCCGGATAAGTCGGAACAACCGCAGTATACATCTTCGTATGAGGGAATATGCCCGCGATCCGATTGTAGGACTTGGCCATGATGTCCTGATAGAAGATCGGGGATTCGCTTTGGCATGTCATGATCCCGTCGTCTTTCAGAGCGCGGTGAACGTTCTGATAGAACGCCTCAGAGAACAATTCGACCGCCGGGCCGATCGGGTCGGAAGAGTCGACGATGATCACATCGTATTCCGCTTTGAGGTTCTTGACGTATTCGACGCCGTCGCGGTAGTGGATGCGAATCTTTGGACTGATCTCGGTTCCGCCGGACACTTCGGGCATATGCAGCTGGCTGGCGCGAACGACCGTCTCATCGATCTCGATGAGATCCACGCGTTCGACTTTCTCATGCTTGGCTGCTTCCCGTGCCGCTCCGAGATCGCCCCCGCCGATAATCAGAACATTTCGCGGGTTCGGATGATAGGCCAAGGGAACATGGGAGATCATCTCATTGTAGATGAATCCGTCCCTGGACGTTGTCTGCACGATCCCATCAAGCACGAGCATCGGTCCGAAGGTGTAGGAGTCCAAGACCATGACATGCTGGTATTTGCTCTGTTCCTCGAACAAGACTTCTTTGATGTGGTATCTGATCTCCAGGTTATGGTCTTCATCTTCGGTCAACCAAAGTTTCCCTTGTACATTTTCGATGAACTGTGGCAACCGTGTCATTTTCAACCTCCTTAATTTTCGACATGGTCTCTCTATTGTATCAAAATTTTTGTTAAATGCTAGATTCGCATAGGTTTTCACGGTATTTCCGGCATTTTGCTTACTGAACGGGATGCTTTTCGATATAATGGATGGGTGATCTTAAGCGATCAAGCGGCTTCATATATGACAGCCGATCTATGTTAAACTGGCAATTCATGCGGGACTTGAGTTCATATATTCAATCAGCAATCTATAGAGACTAGGAGATGTTCAACCGGTGAATGCTAAGGATATCGCTTATATACGCAGACAGTTTAAACTGGACAACGACCGATTGCGTGTATTTGATATTTTCCATGTGTATATTATGAAGGAAAGCAGCGAGATCTATCATCACGAATGCCAGCCTTTCGCTCTGTTGGAGCGGGATCAGCAGGAACTCTTCATGGGCAATTTCAAAAAGGTGCTCTCCGGACGCCTGGACGAGAAGCTGTTCGAACTCCACTTCCGGACGGAGACTGGAACGGTAACAGAGCTGGAAGCTGGGGCGGAGCACCCGGCGGGGAACCATTCAAAGAACCATTCAGAGAACCATTCGCGCCGCATACTCTATCAAGCTCTGCAGGCACAGGATGTCGAAGAGTGGAAGGAGCAGATGCTGAGGCTCGTAGACAAAATGCTCACGGACTTCCAGTTTGCCAAGGATACCGTTATCACTTTCATCCGGGGGGAGGTCTATAAGCCGGCTAAGAAGCGGGAGGAGGTAACAGAAGAATATGAGCAGGATGAAGGGTACGCGGCAAAATTCATCCTATGCTCGATCAACACGACGGAGCAGCCTCCTAAGACCCTCGTCTTCGATTACATCAGCAGGGAATTCAAATATCAGGTGACCGTCGATCCGATCATCAAGCTCGCCAAGCCGCAGGGCGGGTTCCTGTATCCATGTGTTCAGGATGGGTATGCTGATGTGAACCATGTTTTGTACGCTGCGGAGAAGGCGAATCAACCGGATCTGCGCATGGTCGAAGAGGTGCTGGATGCAGAGCTTCCCTTGACGGCTCAGCAGGATAAGGAAGTATTCGAAGAGATCGTGAGAGAAGTAGCCGGCGAGGAGCTGGAACCGAGTACGCTTGCTCAGGTGTACGAGGAGATCAAGCAGTATATCGATGAGCATGAGGAGGAAGATGAGCCGCCGAAGCTGGACGTACAGGATGTGGAGCGGGTGCTGGTCGTAAGCGGCGTGGAGGATGTAACGGCGGAGAAGGTGGAACGGGCCTTCGAGCTGGTGACGGACGATCGCAACTATGAGCTCAAAGCCGCCAACGTCCTGCCGAAGTTCTCCTCCAAATCGATCAAGATCGAAACGCAGGCTGCGACGATTGCGATTCGCCCGGAAGACCTGAAGTATATCAAACAAGTGAATATGCGGGGGAAACGCTGCCTCGTCATCGAGATCGACGAGGATATCGTGATCGAGGGCTTTGCGATCAAGACTGAGGATTGGGAATAAGGTTAGGTCGGGTTCAAACCTGCCGTTGGGTGCGCTTCATCGCGGCACGGCTCCCGATCGGCTCCCGATAACAGCAACTCCTCGCCGCCGGCTTAAGGGCCTGGCTGCGAGGAGTTTTTTATAAGAAGTTTGGATATAGGAAAGTTGGATACACAATGGTTAGATTTATGATGGTTAGACTTATGATGATTAGATCTACGATGATTGATTTATGATCATTTAGCTTTTCTGCAGAAGACGATCTTGCGGATACTATCCTCTGACAGAAAATAAGCTTCCAATTTGTCATAAAATTGGGATAAAAACATCTGGTTGGCGCACGTAGTATCGAACTTTATCCTAAAAATAGGATAAAAATCGCTGATCGATGCTCGATGTTGCAGATTTTATCCTAAAATTCCTACAAAACCCGTGAAGTCGCCGGGGCTGCGAAGGTTTTTGTCCTAAAAATCGTACAAAACTGCTCACATCATCAATTCGGCTTCTGCTGCCGCTTCTGCTGTGGATGGCGCAGCGGTTGATCCTGCTGCCGGCTCTCTTCCTTAGCGTGCCCCAATTGCTCTGGGCGGCCTTCCTGCAATAAAGGTTCGTACATCATGATGGCGTGGTTCTCAGTGATGTATTCGTCGTCGATCAATTCATGGTCGAGGTTGTAGACCCGCCTGTAGATCGTATTGTGCCGGACGTAGGCTCCCCAATATTCGCAGGTAATGAGATGATCCCGCTCATACACTTCGTAGGTCCTGGTCTGGGGCAGCTCAGATCGCCATTCACCGACGAGATGGGTATCGGTTAAGTAGACGATCAGCTGATAGGTGCTATTCGTATCGTTGCGGATCTGAAGATCCAAGTAGTTGTAGGCACAGGTCGCACCGCTGCCGAAGGGCTGGGTTCTCCCGGCATCCGGGAACACGTCATAGCTGTGGCGATGCCGCTCGGTAACGGTCAGCGGGGTATGTAAGGTCATCCAATAGATCAAATTGGACATCTGGCACAGTCCGCCGCCCACACCGGATATAACGCGGCCGTAAGACAACACCATGCCGTCCAGATAGCCTTTGCGCCGAGTAGGCTTGCCGATGATCCGCCAATAGGAGAAAGTCTCGCCCGGACGAACGATGATCCCGTTCAATCTGCTGGCAGCGATTTTGAGATTATGGATTTTGTTGTACTGCATCCACATGTCTACGTCCTTCAGCTGACGAAGCAAGGGGGTCCGGTGGGTGAAAGCGAGATATGGCAGCTGCTGCGATTCACGGCGAAGCGCGTATGTCTTGCCGTCCAGATGCCACTCCAGATAGCGCCGTAAGCGGTAATACCGCTTGCCCAGAAAGATTCTCAAGCGGCTGCGCTTGATCGGTTTTAACGATTCCACCAGAAGCCCCCCTTGTCGTCTAACTGCAATCCAACAGATTCAACAGTTTTCAACAAGTTCAACAGATCAGCGTTCAGACAGAGCAGAAATCAAGCAGAGCGAATATATGCAATCATGAGCTCAATCGCATGTAAGGTTCATTTCATGGGAACGTGCATTCATTCAATGCATATTAAGTAAACTTCGGCAGCCAATCCCCATGAGCTTCAATCATATCATCGCACAAGGAGACAATATCGTCCAGTGAAAGTTCCGAAGCGGTATGAGGATCGAGCATGGCTGCGTGATAGATATGTTCTTTCTTGCCGGTAATGGCCGCTTCGATCGTCAGCAGCTGCGTATTGATATTCGTCATATTGAGCGCAGCCAGCTGCGGCGGCAGTGCACCAACATACGTCGGCTGGATGCCGTTGCGGTCGACTAAGCAGGGAACTTCTACGCAGGCATTGGACGGCAGATTGGTGATCAAGCCGGTGTTCATCACATTGCCGGCGATTCTGAACGGCACGTTCGTTTCGATCGCTTCCATGATGTAGGATGCATATTCGTTCGTACGCTCGTGGGTGAGCTGCTTATTGTTCACGAGATCATCCCGCATCTTCTTCCAGCCCTCGATCTGAGCGACGCAGCGGCGCGGATATTCATCGAGCGGGATGTTCAGCTTCTCGATCAGCTCCGGATAGCTGCGCTTGATAAAATACGGATGATACTCCGCGTTATGCTCGGAGGATTCCGTTACATAGTAACCGAATTTGAACATGATCTCGTAGCGCACCATGTCATGGTGGGGTTGTTTTTGTTTCTCGGCTGCGCGCCGCTTGATCTCTGGATACAGGTCCACGCCGTCCTTCGTTACTTCTAGAAGCCATGCCATATGGTTGATGCCGGCGATCTTCGCCTGTACGCCCTCCGGATCCATGCCGAGGTCGCGAAACAAGAACGGTACGCAGATCTGCACGCTGTGACAGAGTCCGACAGTTTTCACACCGCCGTGGGTGATCATAACATTGGTGAGCACGGCCATCGGATTGGTGTAATTCAAGAACAGGGCGTCTGGGCAGACCTCCTGGATATCCCTTGCAAAGTCAAGCATCACAGGGATCGTTCTAAGATTGCGGAAAATGCCTCCGATGCCGACGGTATCGCCGATCGTCTGCCGCAGACCGTAGCGTTTGGGCACTTCGAAGTCAGTGATCGTACATGGGTCGTAGCCGCCGACTTGAATCGCGTTGATCACATACTTGGCGCCGCGGAGCGCTTCTTTGCGATCGGTATAGGCTTTGACTCGGCATGTGGAGCCCGTTGTTTGTTTCAGGTTCTCCAACATCTGATAAGAATCGTTCAGTCGCTCGTGATCGATATCGAATAATGCTAGTTCGAATCCTTGCAGAGCCGGAGTGAGCATCACATCTCCTAGAATGTTCTTAGCGAACACGGTGCTTCCTGCTCCTAAAAAAGTGATTTTGCTCATGATTCATCCTCCTTTTATGGGTGTTGGTATGAAGTTTCGTCCATTTCATTGTACGCGATTCCAGCTGCTGAGCGAATGGAATAAGAGTATATAAATATGGAACAATGCTAGATTGTTGATCCGGATTTCATGTGTGGCCGGTGTTGATAATGGTGTCGGGTTTGATGATGATGTCGGGGTGATGATGGTGTCAGGTTTGAAGATGGTGTTGGTGTTGATGAAAGAAGGCGGTGCTGATGATCTTGTCGATGCTGATGGTTGCTTGTGGTTGGACAGGTGTCGATGTTGATTGTTCCGTTGACAGGATGAGGGGAGCGGGCTATGCTTTCTAGCAATACGAGAGCTTGTAAGGCAGGTGATTACGGTGACAGGCGATTACTCCATGCGGAGATCGCCGGCTGATCAAGAGTCGGAATTGAGGCTGGTTGAGCCTTCGCTTCGCGATCAAGAGGCGTACTCGGAGATGATCCGGGAATGGGAGGCTGCGGGGGAGAAGATGGAGCCCTTCGTGCTGCGAATGGATCATTCGAACTTCGCGGAATATCTGAAGATCCTGCATGATATGAAAGTCCAGCCGACGGGTGCAAAAAAAACGGTAAACAGTTCTACTTACTGGCTTGTTAATGGCTCAGGAGAGGTGCTTGGCGCGGTGAACATCAGGCATCGGTTGAATGAGCATCTGCTCAAAATCGGCGGCCATATCGGGATCGGCATCAGACCGAGTGCGCGCAGGCTCGGTTACGGCACCCGCATGCTGGAGATGGCAATGGGGAAAGCTAAGGAATTAGGTATAGAAAGGTTGCTCCTTACCTGCGATGAGCATAACGATGCTGCCCGGAAGTTGATTGAGAAATGCGGCGGGATGCTGGAGAATAAGACTTTCTTCAGCGGTAAAATGATCTGCCGATATTGGATTGATGTGGTGCGGTAGATTGAATGGATGTGACGCGGTGAGAGGATGGTCCCAGCAGAGGACTTGGAGACGCGAAGGTGTGTCGGTGGACTGGCATGTGAGGACGGTTCGTGGTGAGGGCAGATGATCGTGAGACGATGCTTATTGTCGTCTCAGCTGCGTGCGAGGCAGGAACCGTGCATGAGACGATGCTTATTGTTGTCTCAGCTGCGTCGATGCAGAGACAGCGAATGAGACGATATTTATTGTCGTCTCAGCTGCGTGCGACGCAGAAACCGCGCGTGAGACGACAAATAATGCCGATTCAGTGCGTGTAAAGGCGGGACTGGTGCATGAGGCGGAATAAACTGACGTCCCAAGTCACAGGCTCTGCCCTGCACAGCCGAATACCCGCACCTAGAATAACAAATTATCTCATGAAAAGAGGTATAGAAAGGCGGGCAGAGTTCGTTCAATGGGCATGATACCATGATCGTGAACGAACAGGAGAAATGCCATCAAGCGAACCAAACGGTGCGAACAATGAACGATGAGAGAAGGTGGATACATGAACCGCAAGATTCTATTCAATGACGGCTGGGAATTTGCCAAGAGCGGTCTGGACGTGCAATCGTCGGAAGGTCTGACTTTCACCCCTGTGGACTTGCCCCATGACTGGCTGATCTATAACACATTGGACCTCTATGAGAACAGCATCGGCTGGTACCGCCGCAAACTGAATTATACGAAGCGGGAGCATGAGCAGGTGCTGCTTCATTTCGACGGTGTCTACATGGATTCGTCCGTCTATGTGAACGGCGAATTCGTCGGAGAGTGGAAGTATGGGTATTCGGCTTTTGAACATGATATCACTGAAGCACTGAAGGATGGGGATAACGAGATCCTCGTCAAGGTCGTGCACCAAAGCCCGAACAGCCGCTGGTACTCCGGTGCCGGGATCTACCGCAATGTATGGTTGAAACTGCGTGACCGCAGCCATATCCCAACCGACGGGATCTACGTTTCTGCGAAGAAGCTCGGGGACGGCTGGGATGGAGCTGAATGGACAGTAGAGATCGATACGGAATTGAATCTTTTCGAGGATGCACTGCTGATCCATACTTTGAAGAAGGGGGATCAGACGATTACCCAGGTGCAGGAGGACATCAAAGCGCCGCAAGGCGGCGGTTTCCTCACCAACAGCACGAAGCTGATGGTAACTGATCCGAAGCTCTGGAGTCCCGATACACCGGAGCTGTATCAGCTGGTTACGGAACTGATGCTGGTGACAGGCACGGCCGGCAAATTGGCAGAAACAGCTGCAGAAACATCGGCAGCCAATGCGCAGCCGATCGAAGTCATCACGACGAACATCGGGTTCCGTCATGTCGTGATGGATCCGGATGAAGGCTTCATCCTCAACGGCAAGAAAATGAAGCTGAACGGCGTATGCGAACACCACGACTTGGGCGCCCTGGGCGCTGCCTTCAATGTGAATGCGCTGCGCAGAAGATTCCACATCCTGAAGGACATGGGCGTCAACGCGATCCGTACGGCTCACAACATGCCTGCCAAGGAACTCATGGATCTGGCTGATGAGATGGGTTTCTTGGTCGTCTCGGAAGCCTTCGATATGTGGGAGCGGCCGAAGACGAAGTACGACTATGCCCGCTTCTTCCCGGAATGGATGCCGGCAGACGTTAGAAGCTGGGTGCGCCGCGACCGCAATCATCCGAGCCTGATCATGTGGAGCATCGGCAACGAGATCTATGACACCCATGCCGACGAGCGAGGACAGAAGATCACCCGCAGGCTGATGGAAGAAGTGCTGAAGCATGACCCGAAGATGAACGCACGGGTGACGATCGGCTCGAACTATATGCCGTGGGAGAACGCTCAGAAGTGTGCGGATATCGTGAAGATCGCAGGATACAACTATGGGGAAAAATATTACGACGAGCACCACAAAGAGCATCCAGATTGGGTGATCTACGGCAGCGAGACGGGTTCCGTCGTTCAGAGCCGCGGGGTGTACCACTTCCCATACGAAGTGCCGATCCTGGCTGACGACGATGAGCAATGCTCGGCTCTCGGCAACAGCACGACGAGCTGGGGAGCCAAATCGACAGAAGCATGTATCCTCGCAGAGCGGGATACGCCGTATTCCCTCGGTCAGTTCATCTGGACTGGTTTTGACTATATCGGTGAACCGACGCCTTACCATACGAAAAACTCCTATTTCGGCCAGATCGACACGGCGACCTTCCCGAAGGACAGCTACTATGTCTATCAATCGGGCTGGACCGATTACAAGACGAAACCGATGATTCATATCTTTCCTTATTGGGATTTTAATGTCGGGCAGATCATCGACGTGCGCGTGGCTTCCAATGCGCCGAAGATCGAACTGCAGCTGAACGGCAAGACGATCGGCACCTTCGAGCCGGAGCATAAGAGCGGCACGCAGCTGGTCGGCTGGTGGAAGGTTCCTTATGAACCGGGCGAGCTCAAGGCGATCGCTTATGACGAAGAAGGGAAGGTTATCGCAACGCACGTGCGCCGTTCCTTCGGCGATGCGAAGAAGATCCGCCTGCAAGCGGACAAAGTGCAGATGCTGGCGGACGGCAGAGACCTGATCTTCCTCGAGATCAGCATGGAGGACGAGCAGGGCAACCCCGTGGAGAATGCGAACAACCGCGTGCGTGTGGAAGTTACGGGAGCTGGCCGCCTGCTGGGTCTAGATAACGGTGACAGCACGGACTACGATCAGTACAAAGGCCTAAGCCGCCGTCTGTTCAGCGGCAAGCTGATGGCGATCATCGGCGCGACATTAGAGCCGGGCGATATCGAAGTGAAGGTCACTTCCAAAGGCATGGAGCCGGCGGTGATCAAGTTCGAGTCGCTGCAGGCAGTGCCTGAAGCTGTCGCAGGAGTGACTGCACGGATGGCGAATACCGATATGCCGATCGTGATGGGCTCGGCAGATGAGATCCCGGTGCGCAAGATCGAGATCATCAGTGAATCCGGCCAGAAGCTGGATCCGACGAAGCGGGAGATCATCGTCCGCGCGAAGCTGCATCCGGCGGATGCCAGCTACCAAGACGTTGAATGGAGCGTGGTCAACGACGCGGGCATCGAGTCCAATATCGCGAAGGTAGAAGCGAATGGGTTGGAAGCGAAGATCACGGCGCTAGGCGATGGCAGCTTCCGCGTCCGCTGCACGAGCAAGAACGGCACCGACAAGACCAAGCTGATCTCGCAGCTGGAATTTGAAGCAACGGGACTCGGCGTAGCCTACAAAGATCCTTACGGCTTCATCGCCGGAGGATTGTATGACCTCAGCCGAGGGGAAGTCGGCAGCGGCAACGAGCGCGGCGTCGCAACTGCCCGTGACGGAGAAACAGTGGTCGGCTTCAGCAACATCGACTTCGGTCCATACGGCTCTGACACGATCACGATCCCGATCTTCGCTCTGTCCAATGAGGAATACCCGATTCAGATCTGGGAAGGGATGCCGGGCGAGGAAGGCAGCGAGCTGCTTGCGGATGTCATCTATCAGAAGGAGCCGATCTGGAACGTCTATCAAGAAGAAAAGTTCCGTTTGAAGCGCAGAGTTAAGGGCATCGCGACGATCAGCTTCGTGACGCAATCCAAGATTCATATCAAGGGCTTCTCCTTCGAGCGGCTGAATCGCGCCTTCGAGCGCAATGCCGCAGGGGAGAGCGACCGGATCTACGGCGATACCTTCGAGATCCGCGAGAACCGTGTTGAAGGCATCGGCAACAACGTATCCCTTGAATTCTCTGGCATGGACTTCGGGGAGCAGGGGGTATCGAAGATCGTCATCTGCGGTCATTCGCCGATCGATAAGAACACGATCCACATCCGCTTCTCGGGTGACGGCGGAGAGAGCAACCAGCTCGTCGAGTTCACCCAGTCCGACGGCTATGTGGAGCGGACCTTTGAACTGGAGCGCGTAGCCGGCATGCAGAAGGTGAACTTCATCTTCCTGCCAGGCTCCAACTTCAACTTCGCTTGGTTCCGTTTTGAGGCATAATTCGCGAACTGAGGCATGATTCGAACTGAGGTAATGCCTCGAGCTAAAACATGATACTCACTGAAGTAAGCTTCGAACGAGGGATCATTTGCTCTGGAGCGGATTGGTGGGTTCGCGGCGAGACCTTGATCCGCTCTGAAGCGATTCGTTGTCCCACCGCATTGGGGTGGATCAATCCTGCGCCCGGCTGCCGATCCCGGTCCATGTCAACATGAGACCGAGCAAGGCGCCGACAGCTGCGGGGATGGTCCACCCCAATCCTTGTTTGTACAGGGGAAGATGTGTCTTCAGGTATTCGTGGACCCCATATGTTGGAAGATCAGCTTGTCCGATTACATGGATCAAGCTGAAGAGGAATGTCAGCAGCAGGCTGCCGATGTAGACCGGGCGTTTCCCTCGGTACAAGGGATGCAGGAAAGTCAGGACGGCGAGGACGATCGCCAGCGGATAGAGGATCGTCAGCACCGGCACGGAGATCGAGATCAGCTCCGAGAGTCCGAAGTTGGCAAGGGCTGCGCTGAACACCGACAATCCGACGGCATAGGTGCGGTACGAGACTGCTGGGATCAGCCGGTGGAGATAGGTGCTGCAGGATGTCGTCAGACCGATGCTCGTCGTCAAACAGGCCAGCAGCACGATGCCTCCTAGCACGATGCTGCCGTAGGTTCCGAAGTAGGCGTCGGATACCTTCGTTAAGATGGCGGCGCCGTTCTCCTGTACGCCCAGTGCTGCAGTACTTGATGCGCCGATATAGGAAAGTACGGAGTAGATCAGCCCCAAGATCGTTGCTGAGAGCAGCGTGGCTTTCAGACAGGCGAATAAGATCCGTTTGTTCGAACCTGCTCCCCGGGCTTTGATCGCATCGATCACGATGATGCCGAATACGAAGGCGGCCAGCGCATCCATCGTCAGATAGCCTTCCTGGAATCCGTTATAGAAAGCCTGTTCGGCATAATTGCTCTGCGGCCGCTGCAGCGGCCCGAGCGGCTGTGCGATCACAGCGATTGCCAGCAACAGCAGGAAGAGCAGGAGGGCCGGCGTAAGCATCTTGCCTACAATATCGATGATCCGCGATGGATTCAGCGAGCAGAGGCAGCTGACGGCGAAGAAGAGAACTGTCACGATGAACAGCAGGATGGGCTCTGATGCTTCGGACAAGAAGGGTTTGAAAGTGATCTCGAAGGCGACGCTGCCCGTCCGCGGCATCGCAAAGAGCGGTCCGATCGTCAGATACAAGACCGTCGTATAGACTACGCCGAAGATCGGGTGCACGCGGCTGGCAAGAGACATAAGATCCGGTTTGCCTGAATAACCGATGGCCATCACGCAGATCAGCGGCAGTCCGACGCCCGTGATGAGGAAGCCGAGATTAGCCAGCCATACATTGGTTCCCGCGGCTTGTCCCAGCATCGGCGGGAAGACGAGGTTGCCGGCTCCGAAGAACAGGGCGAATAACATGAATCCAATCCAGATGGTATCTCTCCAAGATAATCTCTCTCTCATAGCAGCTCCTTCATCAACATGTTGTTATGTTGTGGTTGTCTGTGGTGTCCGTTCTGGTTTTTATTTTTTATCTTGTGGATCGAAGACGATCTTCCATACAGCTGTAAGATGAATGGAACTATTATAGCATCATGAACCTTCTGGTCAACAAAAAAATACCCCCAACCAACCGTCTGGTTCGTTGGGGGTTTTATAGTAAACATTGAGAGGAGCGGCGGTAAGCGTTTGTCAAGAAGAAATTCACCATGAATTTACCAATTCATCAATCAATAAATTCACAATTTATCCACTATATCATCAATTGAACACATTGAATTCTCAAATCCACTATGTTGTTTCGTAATTAGTTCGTTACTGGTTGGCCGGTGACGTAGTCGCCGTCCTTCGTGATCGTGTACTCCAATACTTCTCCGCTCCAGAAGTGGAACTTCAAGTTTACAACGCCATCTTCCGTTTCGTTGAAGAAGTTCGGCTTTAAGATCAGAGTGTTCTCCTCATAATTCGGTTCGAAGGTGTAGGAGAATTCCTTGAACGGCGTCCAGTTCTGCGGACCCGCGAAGCTTCCGTCTTCATAGTAAGCTTCCATCGTTGCCAGCAGATCGCCGTTATATTGGACAGGAATCGCGAAGTCCACCGTTGTGCCTTCCGCTGCTCCGAATACCGGCGTGTCGTAGTAGATCACGCGGAAAGTCCAAGGCGCACCCAGGTTGAAATAGGTCGTCAATCTCGCTTGTTCACCGAATTCACCCGATGCGGTTAATCGCTCCAGCAGGTCGGCGTTCAGCGTGATCACGCCCGTCTGGCGGTTGAAACGGAAATCCTGCTTCATCTTAAGCGGCTGTTCACCGATAGTGAGCATCATGAAGCGTCTGCCGTTCATCTCGAACGGGATCGTGACGTCTTCGACTTCCCCGCCCTTCTTCACGAAGACGAGATCCGTCATACCTACAGCGGAGCGGCCTCTCCAGCTCTCCCGCATCCATTCGTACAGCTGCGGATCGTTCCATTCGAAGGTGCGGCGGTTGAAGTGCTGGCCGTTATCCCACAGCATATGGGTGAGGCCTTTGTCTTGCGCATAGTTGAGCATGTACGCGAAGAATTTCAGTTTCTCGCCCTGTTCAATCGTGCCGGTATGCTGGTCGAAACCTAACAGGCCGAATTCACCGATGATCACCGGGATGCCTTGGGATACGAAGGTATCATACAGACGATCGAAGTTCTGATGGATATCATCCCTTGTGGTTTCGTCGAAGGTGGTATGCCCGGCGATGTTGACGCTGAACGGCCAGAAACCATAATAGTGGATCGTTGCGATAATATGCGGATCATTCAAGTCTTCGATGAAAGACTTCAGCGCATCCAAATGTTCTTGACCTGCGTTGGTATACAGGGTCGGCAGAACAAGCGGACGATCGGCGTTGTTTCCGCCGGATGCTCTAACGATGTTATAGAAGGAAAGGTTTAATGTATCAAGCAGCTCCTGGTGGGATTTGCCCGACTGTTCGCCGTAGAACTGCGGTTCATTGATGCTTTCGAACATCAACTCACGCGGGTAGTCCTTGAAGTGACCAGCCACTTGGGTCCAGATGGCCTCGAAGCGGGCGAGCACATCGTCATGATTCTCACCCATGCCGTTTACCCAGATCCAGGAATCATGGTGCATATTAATCATGACGTACAGACCTTCATCCAGGGACCAATTCACCACTTCGGCCAGGCGCTCCAAGTAAGCCGGATCCACGACATACTCCGGTGCCGGACCTGTCTTGGCGTCGAAGGTGATCGGGATGCGGATGCTCTTGAATCCCTGATCGGCGATCCACGCGATCTGCTCGCGGGTGACGTTAGGATTGCCCCAAGCTGTCTCGTCTTCGGAAGCAGGATCTTCGGAACCGCCGAGACCTACCGAATCGAAGGTGTTCCCCAGATTCCAACCCGGCTGCATCGCCTCGACATACTGTTGCATTGGAGACTTAGTCTGCTCTGCTGCGAACACGCTGCTGCCCATGAACAAGGATGCGAGCAGCATCGTTGTGATGGTTAGCATGAGGGTTTTACTACGGAACGATTTCATGCTCTTGCTCCTTTCCTTATAGTATAGAAATTTCCTGTGAAAGCGCTCTCACTCATTGTAACATCTGCTTAACAAGGAGTAATCCTTAATAATTAGCAACATTTTCATATGAAAATTTCACCTTAGCGAAGGTTGGAAAGGCTGATCGAGCAGTTGCAGCAGTTGCTGTGGTTTCGGCAGGGCGGTTAAACGGAGATTGATTCGTGCCCAACGGAACTGAGAGACCTTATTTTGCTGTATCGAGCGAATTTTCCGAGCTAACGGAACGTGGGTGCGTTATTTCGTTGAAATGGGGCTTTCTCCTATGGATTTACGGTGAATAGCGCACTGTAGTTCCGTTAGATTTAGGAAGCCCCGCTTTTTGACGAAATAGCGCACTGTAGTTCCGTTAGCGAAGGATGTGGGGATGCAGCAACTGGGTGAAAGGCTGGTGGCATGCTGCAGCGTATACTGTAGTGCATGCGCAGCGGTACTGTAGTGCATGGTATTGGAAGCTGCAGCGCATATACCTGCGCGTGCTGTTACACATACTGCAGCTCATGCAACTGCGTTCATACAGCTGCTGTAAAGCATGTTGTTGCGCTTGCCATTGCTTTGTCTGTTATGCGATGCTGGCGGTAACGGAAAATTGACGGAAAAAAAGGCGTGAATCGGTCATGCTTGTTTTTTGTCCTATGCTTTCTCCGGCTGATCGGTTATAATGAACCTATTCATTATTTGTATTATGGAAAGTTGAGGAAAGTAATATGGATTACAAGATTATCGTGGACAGCTGCTGTGATTTGACGCCGGAGTACAGGGAACGCATGCAGGTGACAACGGTCCCGCTCACTTTGACGCTTGGCGAAGAAAGTTATGTAGATGATGAGAAGCTGAATCTGATCGACTTCATGCAGCGGATGAAGAACTGTACGGGCCGGGTCGGCTCTGCTGCACCGTCCCCTGTACTGTATCAAGAGGCTTTCCGAGGTGCGCGCACGTCGTTTGCCATCACCTTGTCCAGCAATCTCTCGAGTTCTTATACAAGCGCGATGCTTGGCAAGCGCATGGCAGAAGATGAGGATCCGAATGCGGATGTTCACGTGTTCGACTCGAAGAGCGCATCTGCCGGACAAGTGCTGCTCGCTGTTAAGCTGCGCAGGATGCTCGATGAGAAGCTGCACAAGTCTGAGATCGTCACAAAGCTGGAGAGCTTCATCAAGGATATGAAGACCTATTTCGTGTTGGACAATATAGACAACTTAGTGAAGAATGGACGTCTGAACAAAATCGCGGGCAAGATCATCTCCATCCTCCACATTCGCCCGATCATGGGATCGGACGGGGACGGAAACATCGTCATGTACGGCCAGGCGCGCGGGGAGAAACAGATCATCAGCAAACTGATCGACCTCGTTGCAAACAGCGGACGTCAATTGGAAGGCGAGAGCATGGTGATCACCCATTGCAACAATCCGAGTCTCGCTGAGAAGCTGCAGGACGCGATCATGAGCCGTTTTCCGTTCAAAGAGATCATCGTGATGCCGACGAACGGCGTAAGTTCTCTGTATGCGAATGAGAGAGGCATCGTAATGGCATTCTAGCTGATAGATCATCAGCATAGAGATCACATAAGCGTACACCTATTGCCGGCTTGTCTTGTGACAAGCCGCTTGTGAGGAGATGAGAGTGATGGCAGATCGCAACATCCGCTGGGGGATCATGGGAGCGGGCTGGATCTCCGGCAAGTTCGCCTCCGATCTGAAGCATGCGCAAGGCGTCGAACTCGTCGCTGTGGCATCGCAATCGGCAGAACGGGCGAAGAGCTTCGCCGCTGAATACGGCATCCCGCGCGCCTATGACAATTATGAAGATTTTGCAGCTGATCCCGATATCGATATCGTATATATCGGCACGCTGCATCCGATGCACAAGGACTGCGCGCTGCGCTGTCTGCGTGCCGGCAAGGCTGTGCTGTGTGAGAAACCCTTCACCATGAATGCCGCCGAAGCCGAGGAGTTGATCCAGACGGCGAGGGAGAACAACGTCTTCCTGATGGAAGCGATGTGGACCCGTTATCTGCCGGCGATCGTGCAGGTAAGGAAATGGATCGAAACGGGCGAGATCGGGGAGATCAAGTCCGTCACTGCCAACTTCAGCTTCGATATCGGCTGGCAGCCGGAGCATCGCCTGCTGAACAAGGAGCTCGGCGGGGGTTCGCTCCTTGATGCGGGGATCTACCCGATCTCCTTCGCTTCCATGGTATTCGGCAAACAGCCGGATCGCATCGCCAGCTCCGCCCATATCGGTGCGACGGGCGTAGATGAGCGCTTCTCCGCGCTGTTCGTCTATGACGGCGACCGCACGGCGCTGCTAAACGGCGGCGTACGCCTCATGATGCGTAACGAAGCCTATATCTACGGGACTTCCGGCTATATCCATGTGCCGAACTTCCTGGCTGCAAGGGAAGCCTTCCTGCGCCGCGCTGATGGCGCAGATATCTCCTTCAAGGACAAGAGGGAAACCCGCGGCTACCTCTTCGAAGCGGAAGAGGCGATGCGGTGTCTGCGTGAAGGGTTGCTGGAGAGCCCGGTCATGCCGCTGGCGGAGACGCTGGAGATCATGCGGACGATGGATGCGCTGCGGGAGCAGTGGGGACTGGAGTACTGACAAATTGGGATGATGGAAACCAGAGAAGCCGCGCTAGCTGGGAGTGCGGCTTCTGTTGTTTTTCGGGATGAGGATGGTTGGCTCCATGGAGCATGAGCAGGAGAACGAATATATCGATTGATAATGTGTAGAAATTGACAATGTAGAGGGATTTTTATAATGTAGACAAAAAATGAAGCCCGTTTCATAACAGCGAGGGTTCTTCAATCCGCATCATGCACGGGGACATAATCGATGAGGAAGCGCACAGAGCTTATGTCGAGGTTAATCATCCGCGGCAGCACCGGTCCGGCGCGACTGAGACGACAATGATTAACGTCTCGCACGCCAAGACGATTATGTCTGTCGTTTCATATGTCTGCCGACTCATTCATCAGACGTCTCAAGCACCGGATCTGCTCGTCTGCATGTTCATGCGCACATGTCAATGGGTTGTCTATCAGTCAGTTTTTGCTGGCTTTTTTTCGTGATACAATATAACTATGTGAAAGAATGATCAAGGGATGCAATTCGTCCCAAATAAAACTTAGAGGTGTGCTGGACATGATCAAAATAACCGCAGATAGTACATGTGATCTATCACCTGAAATTATTGAAAGTTTAGGTATTCAGATCG
This sequence comes from Insulibacter thermoxylanivorax, assembly GCF_015472005.1. NCBI lineage: Bacteria > Bacillati > Bacillota > Bacilli > Caryophanales > Paenibacillaceae > Insulibacter > Insulibacter thermoxylanivorax. Next base: position 37,275 of record NZ_BMAQ01000008.1, read on the forward strand.
TTCCCTTGCATATCGTCGTTGGGGACAAGACTTTCGACGACGGGGTGAATATTAAGCCCGAAGATATTTTCCGCTATACAGAGGAAGAAGGGATCCATTGCAAGACCGCTGCGGCTAACTTGTTCGAATATACGAATCTGTTCCAAGAGCTGTCGAGTCAATACGAGGCGGTCATCCATATCAACATCAGTTCGGAATTCTCTTCCAGTCATCAGAATGCGAAGATGGCAGCGGCGGAATTTGACAATGTCTATGTGGTTGATTCGCGCAATCTCTCAACGGGCAGCGGGCATCTGGTGATGGATGCGGCGCTGATGGCGAAGGAAGGTTATTCCGCTGAGGAGATCTGCCGCAAGTTAGAAGAGACCGCAGCCAAGGTGGAAGCAAGCTTCGTCATAGACAAACTCGACTATTTACATAAAGGCGGACGCTGCTCCGGCTTGGAAGCTTTCGGAGCGAAGCTGCTGCAGATCAAGCCATGTATCGAGGTCGTCGACGGCAAGATGCAGGTCGGCAAGAAATACCGCGGCAACCTGGCCCGCTGCTTGGACAACTATGTGAAGGATCGGCTGAGCGGCAGGACTGACATCGATTACAGCCGGATCTTCATCACCTATTCCAGTATTCCTGAGGATGTCCTAGAGAAGGTCAAGGAGTCGGTGGCCAGCTTCGGCCCCTTCGAAGAAATCATCGTCACGCGTGCCGGCTGCACCATCACCAGCCACTGCGGTCCGAATACCCTAGGCATCCTGTTCAAACGCAAGGAATAATTCGGCGGTCATGCCAGATATATAGGAAAGATCATGGATGAATGGTGGAGGTTCCAGCGTGAATGCAAGAGGACGCTGCAAAGCCGTTCAAAACCAGCGATAAGCTATACCCAACCATTCCAAGGGAGATGACACCGCATGGCATGTTCTGATCATCAGCAGGCCGTGGGCTGTAATCCTTCATCCTGCAAGGATGACTCTGTCACGAATCAGTCCTGTACGCATCATTCCTGCATAGCGATCGTGCCGATCTTCAATCATCTCGATGATCAGCAGATGCAGGAGATCGGCAAGGCGGTCCGTCCGGCAGTGTATAAGAAGAACGAGCTGATCTATCGAGCGGGTGATCCCTCGGAAGCCCTGTATATCGTCAATAAAGGCAAGATTAAGATCTACCGTTTGTCGGAGTCCGGCAAGGAGCAGATCCACCGGATCTTGACGGCGGGGGATTTTGCGGGGGAACTTGCACTGTTCAAGGAGACGACGCACGATTCCTATGCGGAGGCGCTGGAGGATACTCAGGTATGTATTATCAGACGAGAAGACATGCAGCATTATCTGCTGCAATATCCGGCGATCGCGCTGAAGATCTTACATGAACTGTCACAGCGGCTGGAAGCCGCAGAGATCCAGGCGGCCCGCTTCTCCAGTGAGAAGACGGACACGAGGATCGCCTTGTACTTGGCTGAATGCGCAGATGCGGATGGGAGTGCGGACGGGAATTCGGATCAGCCGAATCTGGAATTCGAGCTGCCGATGAGCCGCAAAGATCTTGCATCCTACCTCGGGACGACGCCTGAGACGATCAGCCGCAAGCTGGCTGAATTCGAGGAAGCCGGCTATATCGAGCAGATCACCCATCGCAGGATTCGCATACGGGATCTCGATGGTTTGCTCATGATTTGAATAAGGAAAATACTGACTTTTGGGGAATCCTTTTTCTTGGTGTTCATATGGTTCAATCGGCACCTCGCATGAAGCTGTGGATGTTCTTAGAAGCTGAGAACAGGATAATGGCCAGTACGATGGCAGTTCCGCCGAACAATCCGAAGTATAAGGTCTCATTATCCGGGGTATAGAACTTCACGAGCTGTGCGTTCATCGCTTGGGCAGCGGAGTTGGACAGGAACCAGCATATCCAAGCGGCAAGAAAGCCCCGAAGCAGATGCTTCAGGGCTTGGCTGAGGCGATCCGAACATCGTCCCGCTTGTCAGGTCCGAGGACAAACACTCGCACATTCTCCTTCACGCCGAAGGCCAGCGCTTCTTCCAAATCGGGAATATAGATGTCGATCTTATGTCCCTTGATCGCTGAACCGGTATCCTCTGCTTTGCGCAGCCCGATACCTTCGATATAGACCAAGCTTCCCAGAGGGATCACATCCGGATCGACGGCGATCGTATGATTCTCCTTCACTTTCGCACCGCTGGCTGTGATGCCGTAAGCCGGATGGGACGGGGTCTTGCCCGTGGACTCGTAACCGGCTGTATAAGCGGTGAGCGTAGCATAGAATACATCGGTAATCTGCTTGCTGCTGCTCAGCCATGCAGCGAGATCCTGATCCGGCTTTACAGCAGGAATGCTGAGTACCTGTCCAATCTGCAATTTGGAAGGATCGGTGATTTTGTTGTGAAGCCTAAGCGCATCTACGGATACACCGAACATTTTGGAGATGCGGTACAGCGTGTCTCCCTTCTTCACGACATAGCTGGCTTCTGTATGTTTGGCGTTTGCTGAAGCAGCTTGCACATCGCCGCTGCGTTCCTCGCTGCCCAGCGTTTGATAGGAATTCAGCATGTACTGATCGACAATATAGCTGGGGATATAGGAGCGAGCGGTGTTCACCGCTGTTGTAGGATATTGATAGAAATAGGCTTGTAATTCCTCCAGCATGATCTCTGGAAAAGCTGTTGTACCGGCGCTGTGGTTTATTTTGCCGCCGTGTTTCTGATAGATCGATTTCTCACTTGGTACATAAGTATAAGAATGTTCGGGTTTCCGTACTTGCGCCATTCCCCATGCCGGTGTGGTGATCATCAGCAGTACGAGCAGCCACAAACCGGCACCGGCGATCCTTTTTCTTAACATTGGTATATCTCCCATCCTCCCTTAACCTCATATTTCATAAATGGGTTTGATAGGATTAGAATTTCCGTTTTATTTCATTTTTATACATTTCTATCAAACCGATGGTAGATGGACGGGAGAATAAAAAAGGGCGTCCATCAGCTGGTATCTGCCAACTGATAGGACAGCCCTTATTGGGATTCTCGAGACTTGCCTGGTATTAAGCTTCGCGCATACGCATGAAGATCTTGATGATCTCATTGACGATCAGCGGCAGGAAGGCCAGCCCGATCGCGGTGCCCCAGTCAGCCAGGGAGATCGGCTGCATGCCAAATGCGGCCGCGAGGACCGGGATATTGATGACGAGAACTTGCAGCAGCAAGCCGATGATGATGGCGCCGATCAAGTATTTGTTGGAGAAGAGTCCGATCTGGAAGATGGACTTGGTGTTGTTGCGTTTGGCCAAGGAATAGAACAACTGCGAAGCTGCCAATACGATGAAGGCCATCGTACGCCCATGGGCCAGTGCTTCAGCAGGGATATTCGCAGCGCTCAAGCTGTAACCTTCTGCGTTTAAGCCGATAGCGAAGGCGATGATGGTGATCAATCCGATCAAAAGACCGCCCAACGCTGCTCTTGTGCCGGCTCCGTGGGCGAAGAAGCTTTCCTTCGGATCGCGCGGCTTGCGCTTCATGACTTCCTTGTCGCCCGGGTCTACCCCCAGTGCGATCGCAGGCAGGGTATCGGTCAGCAGGTTGATCCATAGGATCTGAGTGGCGATCAGCGGCACCGGCCAGAAGAACAGCACGGATGCGAGGATGGCCACGACTTCTCCAAGGTTGCAGGATAGCAGGAAGATAACGGATTTTTTGATATTCTCGTAGATGTTCCGTCCTTCCCGTACAGCGTGCACGATCGTCGTGAAGTTGTCGTCGGTCAGGATCATATCGCTGGCGCTCTTCGAGACATCGGTACCGGTGATGCCCATCGCTACACCGATGTCCGCACTCTTCAGGGAAGGCGCGTCATTGACGCCGTCACCGGTCATCGAGACGATGTTGCCTTGATCCTTGAGCGCCTTCACGATCTTCACCTTGTGCTCCGGCGAGACGCGGGCGAAGACGCGGTAATGGCTGATTCGCTTCGCGAACTTTTCATCCGTCAGCGCATCGATCTCCGCACCGGTCATGCACTGCGTGATCGATTCAGCGATGCCGAGTTCCTTAGCGATGGCGAACGCGGTATTCTTGTGGTCGCCGGTGATCATGATCGGCGTGATGCCGGCCATCTTCGCCTCATGGATCGAATCCTTAACCTCCACGCGCGGCGGATCGATCATGCCCACGAAACCGATAACGGTAAGATCCTTCTCCATCTCTTCCGGCTCCAGGATGCGATCCGTTGTCTTGAATGCCGCACCAAGGACGCGCAGGGCATCATTGGACATCGCCTCGGAAGCTTCGAGATAACGCTGCTTCATCTCTTCCGTCAGCGGGACGATCTTGCCGCCTACCAAGGCGGTCGTGGAGATCTTCAAGATCTGGTCGATGGCTCCTTTGGTATGCACGCGGTAGCCCTCTTCCATCTGATTCAATGTGGACATCAGTTTGCGATCCGAATCGAAGGGCCGTTCTCCGACGCGACGATATGTCGTATGCAGTGCCTCACGGGGGAGATTGAACCGCTCGCCCATGACGACCAGTGCGATCTCCGTAGGGTCGCCGGTTCCTTGCCCGTTCTCATAGGTGGCATCGGAGCAGAGCACGAAGGTTTTGATCAGCTCTTTCACGTCCGGCGCGGCTTCGAAGCCCGAACCCGTATTGGGGACTTCAGCTTCATGATCCAGCGTAAAGTACTTGACCACGGTCATCTTGTTCTGGGTGAGGGTGCCTGTCTTGTCAGAGCAGATGATGTTGACCGAGCCCAGCGTCTCAACCGCAGGCAATTTCTTGACGATCGCATTGATCTTCGACATGCGGGTGACGCCCAGCGCGAGGACGATGGCGACAATCGCCGGCAGCCCTTCTGGAATAGCAGCCACGGCCAGGCTGATCGCGGTGAGGAACATATCGAACAAGTCTCGTCCTTGCAGCCAGCCGATGATGAAGATCAGCGCACAGATGGCGATGGCGATCGTGCCCAGGGTCTTGCCGAGTTCACCCAATCTTCTTTGCAGCGGCGTTAGATCCTGGGTATCTTCGTCGAGAATCTTGGCGATCTTGCCCATCTCGGTCTCCATCGCTGTTCTAACGACGACCCCTTCACCTCTGCCGTATGTAACGAGTGTCGACATGAAGGCCATGTTGGATTTGTCGCCGACAGGGGTCTTCGGATCCTCGTGGATGGCATCGGCATCCTTGTCCGATGGGACGGACTCCCCCGTCAGGGCGGATTCTTCGATCTGCAGGTTCACCGATTCGAGAAGCCGCAGATCCGCGGGTATGTATCGTCCAGCATCCAAGATGACGATATCTCCGGGTACGACCTCGTGGGATGGGACCTCGACGATTTTGCCGTCCCGCCGCACCAATGCCGTCGGAGTAGTCATCTGCTGCAACGCTTCTATCGCTTTTTCGGCTTTGTGCTCTTGGGCGACGCCGATGATCGCGTTCAATATGACGACGAGCAGGATGATGATCGTATCCACATACTCGCCTACGACGAGCGTGATCAGCGCTGCTCCTAAGAGAACATAGATGAGCCAATCTTTCAGCTGCGCGAAGAAAAGCGAGATTAAACTCTTCTTCGGCTTACCCTTCAGCTTGTTCTCCCCGTACTTTTCCAGCCGGGACTTGGCTTCGGCGGATGAGAGACCGACTGATGGATCGACGCCTAATTCTTCCAGAGTTTCTTCTTTGGTTTTTGCGAACCACATCAACAGCAACACCTCGAGTTTGTTATTTGGTTCATATGTTTAGAAGGTCATATTTTTATTGTACTCGATCTAATTCATTCTTAGCCAATTATGAGCTGTTACGATATCTTGACGACATGCAGAAAGTGCTCCTGATGAGGGCGTTTTCGCTGTGATATATTGCATGGAAGAATGGCGAGATCGGCGGGAGGGAGAAGAGAGAGCCTTGACGGATGGAGTGGAGTTCGGGAGGAGGAAGAAAAAGGGTAGTTTTGACGGGATGGAGTGAGGCAGCGTGAGGAGGCTGGGAGGGCCTCGGCAGCTTCGGCAGGATGAGGTGGATTAGGCGGATGGAAGGAAAGAGCTCAGCAGGATGGGGTAGAGGCAGCGTGAGGAAGGAGAGATTGGAGGGAGAGGGTGAGTCGACAAGAAGTGTTCTCAGCGTGTGCGTGAGCTGGAACGGTGTGTGAGGACGGTGCGTGAGCCGACAAGAAGTGTTGACTCAGCGTGGGCGGAGGGGGAACGGTGTGTGAGCCGACAAGAAGTGTTGACTCAGCGTGTGCGGAGGGGGAACGGTGTGTGAGCCGACAAGAAGTGTTGACTCAGCGTGTGTGTGAGCGGGAAGGGTGCGTGAGTCGACAAGAAGTGTTGACTCAGTGTGTGCGGTGGCGGGAACGGTGTGTGAGCCGACAGAAAGTGTTGACTCAGCGTGTGCGTGAGCGGGAACGGTGTGTGAGCCGAAGAAAGTGTTGACTCGGCGTGTGCGGTGGCGGGATCAGTGCGTGAGCCGACAGAAAGTGTTGACTCGGCGTGTGCGGTGGCGGGATCAGTGCGTGAGCCGACAGAAAGTGTTGATTCAGTGTGTGCGGAGGGAGAACGGTGCGTGAGAACGGTTCGTGAGCCGACAGAAAGTGTTGACTCAGCGTGTGCGTGAGCGGGAACGGTGTGTGAGTCGACAAGAAGTGTTGACTCAGCGTGTGTGTGAGCGGGAACGGTGCGTGAGTCGACAAGAAGTGTTGGCTCGGCGTGTGCGGTGGCGGGAACGGTGTGTGAGCCGACAGAAAGTGTTGATTCAGTGTGTGCGGAGGGGGAACGGTGCGTGAGAACGGTTCGTGAGCCGACAGAAAGTATTGACTCAGCGTGTGCGGAGGTGGGATCATTGCATGAACCAACAGAATCTGTCGATCAGCGTACGAAAAAATGCAAGCTACAAGACACGGGCACAACCGGCATGTTTAATTGACATCAAAAATATGCCTAGGTAATATAAATTAGAGATTAGCAGTCCCTGGTCTAGAGTGCTAACACAGAGGTGTGGCCAGAAACGTAACTTAAGAGCAGCGCATAGATATCATAAAACATTACGAGCAGCAACAATACGAGACGTCGCAACATACTGTACAACTCCAAGACCGGACTGCCTTTCGAAGATCGGGTTATATCTTGCACCCCATGCCACGTTGCATGATGCAGGTGCAATTAGATATGTACGGAAAGGAGATCATCCATGGAGAAGAAACAGTTTCAGGCAGAGTCGAAGCGATTGTTGGAGATGATGATCAACTCCATCTACACGCAGAAGGAGATCTTCCTGCGCGAACTCATCTCCAATGCCAGCGATGCGATTGACAAGATCTACTACAAAGCCTTGACGGATCCCAACATCGAGTTCAACAAGGACGATTACTATATCAAGATCATCCCGGATAAGGAGAACCGGACTTTGACAATCTCCGATACGGGGATCGGCATGACGAAAGAGGAGCTCGACACGAACCTCGGCGTCATCGCGAAGAGCGGCTCGCTCGCCTTTAAGACGGAGCATGAGGCGAAGGACGGCCATAACATCATCGGTCAGTTTGGCGTCGGTTTCTATTCGGCCTTCATGGTTGCCGACACCGTGACGGTGATCAGCAAGGCGCTGGGCAGCGATGAAGCGTACCGCTGGGAGTCGAGCGGAGTCGACGGCTATATCATCACACCGGCGGAGAAGGAGCATGTCGGCACGGATATCATCCTGAAGATCAAAGCGAACACAGAGGAAGAGTCCTATGATGAATTCCTCGAAGAATACCGCCTGAGACAGATCGTCAAGAAATACTCCGACTTCATCCGCTATCCGATCAAAATGGATGTGAAGGTTACGAAGCCGAAGGAAGGCAGCGAGAACGAATTCGAAGAGCATGTGGAAGAACAGACGATCAACAGCATGGTGCCGATCTGGCGAAGAAACAAAAACGAACTGACCGAAGAAGACTATGTGAATTTCTATCAAGAGAAAAGATACGGCTACGACAAACCCATCAAGCACATCCATATCAGTGCGGATGGTGTTGTTTCCTACAACGCGATCCTATTCATTCCGGAGAATATTCCCTTCGATTATTATACGAAGGACTATGAGAAGGGCCTGGAGCTCTATTCCAACGGCGTGCTGATCATGAGCAAGTGCGGGGAACTGCTGCCCGACTACTTCAGCTTCGTCAAAGGGATGGTCGACTCGGAAGACCTGTCCCTCAACATCTCTCGTGAGATGCTGCAGCATGACCGCCAGCTCAACCTGATCGCAAGGAATATCAAGAACAAGATCAAAAGCGCCCTTGTCAGCATGTTGAAGGATGAGCGGGACCGCTATGAGAAATTCTACCAAGCCTTCGGTCGACAGCTGAAGTTCGGCGTGTACAGCGACTACGGCATGAACAAAGACATGCTGCAGGACCTGCTGTTGTTCTACTCCTCCAAAGAAAAGAAACTCGTTACCCTGGATGAATATGTATCCAGAATGCCGGAGGATCAGAAGTACATCTACTATGCTACTGGTGAATCCATTGAACGCATCGATCGCATGCCGCAGACAGAACTTGTGAAGGAGAAGGGTTACGAGATCCTGTACTTTACCGAAGACATCGATGAATTTGCGATCAAGATGCTGAATAAGTACAAGGATAAGGAATTCAAGAATGTCTCCAGCGGCGATTTGGGCATCGAAGCCGATGCAAATGACGAACAGGCGAAGAAAGCCGAAGCCGAAAACAAGGAATTGTTCGAATACATGAAAAAGGTGCTCGCGGATAAGGTCAAAGCGGTGAAAGCTTCGACGCGGCTGAAGAGCCATCCTGTCTGTTTGTCTGCGGAAGGCGAAGTCTCCATCGAGATGGAGAAGGTGCTGAGCGCGATGCCGAACAGTCAGGACATCAAAGCGGACAAAGTGCTTGAAGTGAACCCGAATCACGAAGTTTTCCAAGCGCTCAAAGACGCCTTCGAACATGACAAGGAGAAGCTCGAGCTCTACACAAATCTGTTATACAATCAAGCTCTGTTGATCGAAGGATTGCCGATTGCTGACCCGCTGGCCTATACGAACGATGTGTGCAAATTAATGGTTCGATAAGCAGGCTGCGATCCCGTATGCTTATGGAACAGGCTGGTCTGCAAGATGATCTTGCGGCCAGCTTTATTTATGTCAACCCTATAGATGCGACTCGGATTGACCGATATATATAAAATGGGCTTATGGTCATAGAGACTTATCGTCATAAGGGGTTTGGAGAAACATATAAAGGTTGCAGGGTCAGAAAAAGACTGAGACCACACATTCTGTCGTCTCAAACACCGGACGCGTGGTTATCATGCTGAGACCACATTTTATATCGTCTCAGTCGCCGTTGCGCACGCTTTCCATGCTGAGTCGACACAATCTATCGTCTCAAGCACCGTTATGCGGGCTTTCCATGCTGAGTCGACACAATCTATCGTCTCAGTCGCCGTTGCGCACGCTTTCCATGCTGAGTCGACACATTCTGTCGTCTCAAGCGCCGTTATGCGGGCTTCCCATGCTGAGTCGACACATTCTGTCGTCTCAATCGCCGTATGCGCGCTTTCCATGCTGAGTCGACACATTCTGTTGTCCCAAACACCGGACGCGTGGTTATCATGCTGAGACCACATTTTATATCGTCTCAATCGCCGTTGCGCACGCTTTCCATGCTGAGTCGACACATTCTGTCGTCTCAATCGCCGTATGCGAGCTTCCCATGCTAAGTCGACACATTCTATCGTCTCAAGCACCGCCTGCACGCTTCCCATGCTGAGACCACACTTCCTGTCGTCTCAGCCTCAGCAACAACGCATCTACGAGCTTGCAGCGATATAATAGACTTGCAGCGTCATTAATAGACTTAGAATGTCATCGTAGATTTGTTGAGCCATCATAGAACAGCAGAGTCGCAAGAGACTTGTCTTGCTGTTGAACTTATATAGACACAGCCACTTGAACTTATATGGATGCAACCAACATTTCGGGGTGTACATCATGGATTATTACAACTTGGTACATAATCTTAAGAGGATTCGAGAGGATCGGAACATCACTTATCAAACGCTCGAGCGAGCGACGGGAATCCCCGCGGCACGGCTGCGTGAAGCAGAGAGGGGGGAACTGCGGCTGTCGATCGGCGAACTTGATCAGCTTTTTGGTTATTATCGCATGTCGGTTGAGCAAGTGCTGAAGTATCGACAGCGTAAGAAACGGGTCATCTTAGCGGCTGTTGCGGCCTTCGCCGTCCTGACAGGTTTGGTCATAACATACGGCATGTTGGCTGGAGATCCTGCCGGAGGAGCGGCAGCCGGCCAAGAGGCGGAAGAGACGGAACTGGCGGGGGGCTTCGATGAATCTGAGCCGTCTTCAGAGGGGGCCGGCATGCGAAGCGGGACGCTGCAAACAGGGGAAGATGGGGAGACGTCCGAGCAAGCTGATGAGGCTGCTCGGACCGGGAAAGTCAATGAAGCTGAAGCGGATCAGACCGATGGAGCTGATCGGGCGGATGAAGCCGGTGGAGCCCATCATGCCGGCGAAGCTGATCAAGCAGATCAGTCCAGTGAAGATGGAGAAGATGGTTGGGCGGCGACATCTGGAGAAGCTCAGGGAGAGCAAGATCAGTTTGGACAAAACGATGCTATATCAGAACAGGATTCCGGACAGGATTCCGGCAAACAATCGGGAAGCGCTGCGACCGCTGATCAACGGCTTGCTGAACGGCCCGCTGAACAAGGAGCGGACGGCGTGATGCCCCCGCAGAAGGATGAAGCGGGAGCGGTGTTCCGCATCTGGGGGAACATCTCTTATGCAGCTGCAGGTATACCGGAATTGGAAGGGAACGATGCAGCCAAGGTTACGCATATCATACCGATTGAAGGGCTGACCACGAAGCGGCCGGATTGGGTGGAAGAGATCGGAAAAGAGCGGCTCATCCTCAATCTCGGTACAGCGGATATCTGGTCGAATACGGCAGTGGAGGAATGGACTCAACTGCAGGATGAGGGCTATGCGGTGATCGGCCTGGGCAAAATGCCGGCGGTTTATGAACCGCAGATCATCGATGTGAACGGCAGCAAGGTTGGTTTCGTCTCGCTGGCGGGACTCATTCATGAAGCGAACCAGATTGCTTCCCGCAACCGTGTCGGCCTTCCCCGAGCCTATGACAACAGCGAAGTCATCCAAGCTGTAACCAAAGCTAAAGAGCAGGTGGATTATCTCATCGTGCTCATCCATATGGGCAACCGCCGAAGCGGGGAGGCACCGGTGGCCAAGCAGGAGCGATTGGCCAAGGCGGCAGCAGAAGCAGGTGCCGATCTCATCATCGGCAACCGTTCGCTCCGCTCGCAGGAGGCGGTATTGATCCAAGGCGTGCCCGTGTTCTATTCCTTAGGCCGCTCAGTATCCCCTGATGCAGCGGACAAGCTGCACAACTATGTCATCGATGTGCATTATGCCGATGGTCTGAGCAAACTCGTCGTTCATGTCGGCGAGATGGAAGGCGGAGTTTTGCGATTCCGCGAGCCGGCAGAAAGTGTTGCGGCAGAACTTGCAGAGAAGTTTGCTGCTTTGCAGGAAGAGGCGCCCCTCGAGATCGATGACCGCAGATCAAGGTCTAACTAATATTGAAAAAAAACAAGAAGAGGACTTTACCCGGCAAGCGGACGATGCCTGATGGGGAAAGTCCTCTTCTTGTTGTGCATAAAGTTCTGTTGGGGCGCTATCTTATCTATTGTGGAAGAGCTCGTGCAAGGGTGTAACGGAACTCCTTGACGCTCTAAATCCCCAGCCTTAGAATATAAAAATAATAGAAACTTGCTCGAACACAACTTTTTTTGTGCAATGCTACTTATTTTAGGATACGCTACTTCTTTTATATCACGCTACTTATTTAGGAGCATGCTACTAAGTTTGCGTCATGCCGCTTTAATGGCGGATAACCGCTTAGTTAATGACATGCAGCTTGTTGAGGGAGTGGACGCACATGGGGAATGTGATCTTAGCTTTCTGCCTGACGCTCATGGCGGGATTAGCAACAGGAATCGGCAGTTTGCTGGCTTTTTTTGCATCGAGGACGAACACGAAGTTTCTGTCTCTCTCTCTGGGATTCTCCGCGGGGGTCATGATCTATGTCTCGATGATCGAGATTTTCGTCAAGGCGAAGGACTCGCTCATTGATTCCCTCGGTATGCGGGCGGGAAGCTGGACCACCGTCGCTTCTTTCTTCGCCGGGATGCTGCTCATCGCGCTCATCGACCGGCTGGTACCCAACCAGGGTAATCCCCATGAGGGGAAGAAGTTGGAAGAAGGCGACAAAGCTGCCGCAAGCAGCGATGCCAATCTGCTGAAGATGGGCGTATTCACGGCGCTGGCGATCGCCATCCACAACTTTCCTGAAGGGATTGCGACCTTTGCTTCCACGCTGCATGATCCTTCGCTGGGCATTGCCATCGCCATCGCGATCGCGATCCACAATATTCCCGAAGGGATCGCCGTATCCGTGCCGATCTATTATGCTACAGGGGATAAGCGCAAGGCGCTTCGGTTGTCTTTTCTCTCGGGGTTATCCGAACCCCTTGGAGCGCTTGTGGCGATGCTGATCCTGCTGCCCTTCCTGAACGATGTGATGTTCGGCGTGATCTTTGCCGCTGTGGCCGGCATCATGGTCTTCATCTCGCTGGACGGACTGCTGCCGGCTGCCAAAAAATACGACGAAGGCCATCTGTCCATCTATGGCTTGATCGGCGGAATGATGGTGATGGCAGTGAGTCTGCTCATCATGTGATGCGATATGTGATGCGGTATCTCTCAAGCGAATCCCCTGCTGGATGTATGGAAGCGGTGCTTGGTGAGTGTAAAATGTTTGTGGGGAGTAAAAAGGAATAATTGGTGAAACAATGTTTAAAAGCAACGTTTTGGGAAGGTTTTGGAGACTTTCTGATCGAGCACTATGATGTGGATGAAGATACATGGTTGGTTGTCAATGGAGATGGAGCGGAGTGGATCGGGGAGTGTGAATCCTATTTTCACCGCTGCATTTACACGCTGGATCGCTTTCATGTTGCGCGGGAATTAAAACATAGTTTGCGCGAACTGCTTGTGCATTGGAAAGCCGTCCGTCGAGCCCTGGCTGCTTATGACCCGCAGGGATTGTTTGCTGCGATGGATGTCATACCGAAGGAGAGTATTCCAGAGGATCGACGTACCGATTGGGAACGGCTGAAAGGGTTTTTGCGTGGTCATGAGAAGCATCTGGTCGACTACCGCAAGATCCTTGCAGCCAATGAAACATGAGTTTTCACCAAACTTAGAAGGCTGCCCACAATTGCTTGACACACACCGGTGCTTGCCCTTGCGTGAGGCGGGGGATTTTTTTTTGGATTATAATAGGGTTAATCATCATAGAACAGCTTCAGGGTGTGTTACTTCATGCGATATATGCTGGGAGGTTTGGGGGATGAGGGATACTCATCGGAAGGGGACGCTGGCTGCTGATCGGCGGGAAGAGATTCTGGAGCGTATGGCGCAGGAGGAGCTGGATCTCCTCGTCATCGGCGGCGGTATCACGGGAGCGGGGATCGCTTGGGATGCTGCGGTGCGAGGCATGTCCGTCGGGCTGATCGAGATGAGGGATTTTGCCTTCGGAACGAGCAGCCGATCGACGAAATTGGTGCATGGCGGGCTTCGTTATCTAAAGCAGGGAGAATGGAAGCTCGTGCGCGAGGTTGGACGGGAACGGAAGCTCTTGCATAAGCGCCTTCCGCATCTCATTAGGCCTGTGCCGATGCTGCTTCCCGTGTATAAGGGCGGGACGTACGGCTATTATACGAGCAGCCTGGGGATCTGGCTGTACGATTGGCTGGCCGGGGTGGAGAAGAGCGAACGCCGCCGGATGCTGGACCGGAAGGAGACGCTGAGGCTTGAGCCGCTGCTGCAACAGGAAGGTCTGCGCGGCGCCGGGCTATATTACGAATACACAACCGATGACGCGCGGCTGACGATCGAGATCATCAAGTCGGCGGTGCTGCATGGCGTTCTGGCTTGTAACTATGTGCAGGCGGTGGATTTTCTCTATAAGCGGAGCAGGCTGATCGGCGTGCAAGTCCAGGATCAGTTAAGCGGGCGGCGTTATTCTCTGTATGCGCGCAGGATCGTCAATGCAGCGGGACCGTGGGTGGATCATCTGCGGCGGCTGGATCAGTCCCTGACAGGCAAGCAGCTGCGTCTGACCAAGGGGGTCCATCTAGTCGTTGATCATGGGCGCCTGCCGATCCGGCAAGCGGTTTATTTTGATGCGCCGGATGGTCGGATGATCTTCGCGATCCCCCGCGGCGCGAAGACTTATATCGGGACAACGGATACGGAGTATGACGGTGATCCCGCTGAGCCCAGGGTTGCGGCGGAGGATGCCGCGTATCTCCTCGAAGCGGTGAACCGCGTCTTCCCTGAAGCCGAACTTGCGGCAGCGGATATCGAGTCCGGCTGGGCGGGGCTGAGACCGCTCATCCACGAGCCGGGCAAGCGTCCCTCGGAGATCTCCCGCAAGGATGAGATCTTCCTCGCTCCCTCGGGTCTGATCTCGATCGCCGGCGGCAAGCTGACGGGCTTCCGCAAGATGGCGAAGAAAGTCGTCAACCTCGTCGCCATGCAGCTGGAGGAGGAATACGGTCCGATCTATCCGCCCTGCACGACGGACCGCATCGCCGTCAGCGGCGGACCGGCTCCGGGCGCTGAGGATGAATCAGCTGCAGCTGTGGAGCAGAAGATGATCGAGTGTGCCGCGTCTCTTGGCATATCCGAAGGCGATGCGCGGGATCTGTGGTCGCGGTATGGGGTGAATATGCAGCGGGTTCTTGATCTGTATCGGGAACAGCCCGGATCCGAAAGGCAGCAAGATGGGCAGCGGCAGAGAGAAGATCGGCTGCTTGCGGCGGAAGTGCTCTACTGCATCGACGAGGAGATGACGCTCAGTGCGCTGGATTTCCTCCTGCGGAGAACGGGCTGGCTGCTCTTCGATCGCAAGCGGGCAGAGGGGGCAGTCGATGCGGTGATCCGCGTGCTCGCCCGGCGATTGGGCTGGGATGAGGCGAGATGTGCTTCAGAGCGGGAGCTTGTGCGCAAGGAACTGTCCGATATTGTGCAGATCTCAAGGAATCGTATATGATAGGATCATGTTATGATAGTACAATTGTAAGAGAAAGGCAAGATGATCAAGATTATGGCAACAGGCAACATTATAAAAATTATGGCAACATTATAAAGTTATATGCAAGCAAGGTTTATGGAAAGCAAGGTTATCTGGAAGGCAAGACTTCGTGACAGCGTGGAGGTGGCGGTATGCCCGAGATCATCATCGATACGACGACGATCATCAGCCGATTATTGCTCTCTGCTTTGCTCGGCGGCATGATCGGCTGGGAGCGGGAGCGGAGGAACAAGCAAGCCGGCTTGAAGACGCATCTGCTTGTCTCCCTGGGTTCGTCGCTCATCATGTTGACGTCCATCTACGGCTTCGATCCGGCGAGGCTGGCTGCACAGGTCGTCAGCGGCATCGGTTTCCTCGGTGCAGGGGCGATCCTGCGCCGCTCGGATAAGGTGATCTCCGGCCTGACGACGGCTGCTACGCTGTGGGTGGCCGCGGCGATCGGTTTAAGCGTCGGCTCCGGCTTCTATGTTCCGGCGGTGGCCGTTACGCTGCTCGTCCTGCTCAGCACGCTGCTCTTGAACCGCTTCGAGATGCGCTATCTGGCCTTCAGGCGGTCGGGCAGCCTGCGCATCCACATGGTGACTGAAGAACGCCTGACGTCTCTGGATCAGGTCACCTCCATCCTCGAGCAGGCGAGGCTGAAGATCGAGAAGGTGCACATTACCGATGAGACCGCGGATCAGGATCAGCGGCATCTGATGCTGGAGTTTCAAGTATATGCCGTCAGCGGCAAACAATTTAACCAGCTGTTCGAAGCGCTCTGGAAAGTGGAGGGCATCCGCGATATTCGCATGAATTGGCGCGATTAATCCGTGTTCAGCTCCGGGACTGTACATGGCCCGCGATTTGTAATATGGGATCGTTTAAGATACATTTAATCTAGGCGGTCTATCGCGGATCTGCATCAGCAGCAGATGAAGCAGGATTCGCCTTGCAAACTTTACATGATGCGGGAGTGCGACTATGAACAATAAAGCAGTCATACTCGGATGCAATTATTATATCGGACTCAGCGTGATTCGCTGTCTGGGTGTTCACGGCATCCATACGGTAGCGGTGGATTATTCTGATGATCAAGCCTATGGCGCCAGGTCCAAATATGTATCTGAACGTTTGATATCGCCCCATTATCAGGAAGATGAACGGGCGTTTGTTGATTTTCTCATCGATTATGCGAAGAAGCAAAGTGCACCGCCGGTGCTGTTCCCCTGCCATGACAACTATGTCGAGGTGATCGACCGGTATCTGCCTGAGCTCAAGAAGTACTATCTGATCCCTCAGACCGAACAAGGCCTCTATACGAAGTTGATGAATAAGGAATCGCTGGAGCGCTTGGCGAAGCAGCACGGCGTCGCTGTGCCTGAGACGGTGCGGCCGGAGGAGCCGGATTTTCGGGTGAAGGTGGATCAGCTGATCGGCTTCCCTTGCATCGTCAAACCCGTCGATTCACCGGCGTTCGTGGCGGTGTTCCGGCGCAAGATCTTCAAAGTACATAACCATGAGGAATTAACGGAAGCATTGGAGAAGGTGAAGCAGGCGGGGCTGGAAGTGATCGTGCAGCGGATCATCCCCGGCTTTGATGATCACATGCATACCTTCGATGCGTATCTGAATCAGGAAGGTAAGGTGACCCACTGGGTAACCTGTCAGAAATACCGTCAATACCCGATCAACTTCGGCGCCTCCGTCTACACCCGGCAGAAGGTGGTGCCGGAGCTGTATGAGATCGGTGCGAAGTTCCTCGAAGCCGTCGGCTTCAAGGGATTCATCGAGATCGAGTTCAAAAAAGACGCCGAAACCGGCAAGTTCTATCTGATCGAGTGCAACGTGCGCATGACGAACTTCAACCATATGCTGTATAAGATCGGGTTGAACTTCCCTTATATCACCTACCGCGAATTGACGGGCGATCCGCTCCCGCCGCAGGCGATTCGCGAAGAGACGAACACCGTGTTCTGGTATCTGTATGAAGATCTGTTAGCTGTGCGCGATTATCTGCGGACGAAGCAGCTGACCCTTGGACAAGTCCTGCGCACGCTGAAGCTCCGCAAGGTAGAGGCGATCTGGGACCCGCAGGATCCGAAGCCGGCCTTCGCCTTCGCCGGGATCATCGCCGGCAAAGTGCTTCGCAAACTGCGCCTTAAGCCGGCTCGCCGCATCGCGCAGAAGTCGGCAAGGAAGGGATGATCGGGATGCAGCTCAGCGATCTGTTGCAAGGTTTGACCTATGAGCGGATCAAGGGGACCTTGGAACGCACGGTGTCGCATATCGCCTATGATTCGCGGGAAGTCCAAGCGGGCAGCCTGTTCGTCGCCATCACGGGCTTCACCGTCGATGGACACCGCTATATCCCCGATGCCATCCGCCGCGGTGCCGAGGTCATCCTCATCGAGCAGCCCGTCGCTATCGCCGATGACGTCACTGTGCTGCAAGTGCAGGATACAAGATATGCACTGGCACGGCTGGCTGCCAACTTCTATAATCAGCCGACGGATATGCTCAATCTCATCGGCGTGACGGGCACGAACGGTAAGACCTCGATCACTTACTTCGTGAAATCGATCTTCGAGCAGGCGCACCGCTCCGTCGGCGTGATCGGGACGATCGGCACCTTGATCGGCGGCCAGCTGCGGAAGAACAAGAATCCGACCACGCCGGAGGCGCTGGAACTGCAGCAGATCTTCCATGAGATGGCGGACGCAGGCATCATGAACTGCGTGATGGAGGTCTCCTCCCATGCTCTCAGCTTGGATAGGGTCGCCTGCAGCCGCTTCCGCACGGCGATCTTCACGAATCTTACGCCGGATCATCTGGAGCTGCACCGCAGCATGGATGAGTACTATGCGGCTAAGGCGCGCTTGTTCAAGATGGCCGAGGATTACAACATCGTGAATATCGATGACCCATACGGCCGCCGGCTGTGCGAAGAGGCTGCGAACTTCCCTGCAAACTTCCCGGCCAGACTTATCACCTACGGCATCGAGCAGCCTGCGGACGTCTATGCGACGGAGATCGAGCTGACGGCGGATTACACGACCTATACGGCGCATACGCCGGCGGACAGCTTCCCCGTGAAGGTCCAGCTGCCCGGGCTCATCTATGTTTACAACAGCTTAGCGGCGATCGCATGCGCCTATGCCAACGGCATCGACCCCGGCGATATTCAACAGGGCATCGAGGCCGTGCAAGGCATACAAGGACGCATGGAGGTCGTGTATCAGACGGACGATTACAAGGTCGTCGTGGACTTCGCCCATACGGAGGACAGTCTAGAGAAGGCGATCACGACGCTGAAGCCTTTCACGAAGGGACGGCTGATCGTCGTCTTCGGCGTCTATGCAGCGCCGGGTGAACTCGGCCTGAGCAAGCGGCGCGGCATGGGCAAGGTGGCAGCCCGCTTGGCGGATCTGTCTGTGGTCACCACGGATAACCCGAAGGAGCAGGATCCCAAGGCGATCATCGCTGATGTGGCCGCTGCGATCGAAGAGGAGGGCGGCCGTTATACGGCGATCGTTGACCGGCGTGAAGCGATTCGCCATGCCGTCGAGATCTGTCGTCCAGGCGATGTGATCCTGATCGCCGGCAAAGGCCATGAACGAACGCAGGTCATCGGCAAGGAAGAGATTCCCTTCCACGAAGCCGAGATCGTAAGAGAGGCGTTCCAGGAGCTTGGCAAGGAGTAAGCTTGACCAGCTTATGCGCTTATGAGATGGTGCGCTGTCTTCTGGACAGCGCCATACTTGCCTATCCATAGGCTTGACTCCGCAGTGCGCGGCAGGCATCCGGCCGGCTGCCCTGCGGAGCGGCATGTTCTAAGGGATGCTGCTCAGGACAGCGGCCGCAAGTCGGTGCAGCAACGCCCTTGAATCTAGATCTTGGAGGTCTTAACGTGGCATACGAACGCTTGGGTGTCATCGGAGGGATGGGCCCGAAGGCGACGGCTGTATTTTTCGATAAGGTGATCGAGCGTACAGCTGCGAATCGGGACCAGGAACACCTCGATATGATCATATTGAATCACGCATCATTGCCGGATCGCACGGAGGTGATCCTCAATGGGCAGAGGGAGCGCTTCCTGGAAGCGGTGAGGCAGGATCTAGAGCTGTTGGAATACGCCGGCGTCGGACATATCGCGATCCCGTGCAATACTTCCCATTATTTCTATCAGGAGATGCAGGCGATGACGCGCGTGCCGATCATCAATATGGTCGAGGAGACGTTGGACGAGATCTGCAGAACCTACGGAGAACGCAGCAAGATCGGCATCATGGCGACGGACGGTACGATCCTGAGCGGCGTATATGAGCGGAGCTGTTTGGCGAAGGGGCTGGAGCTTGTCAAGCCGGAGCCGAAGATCCAAGATCAGATCATGGGCATCATCTATCAGGTGAAGCGCGAGCTGGCTGCGGATGTTGCGAAGGTCGAAGCGATCGTCCGCCATTTTGTCCAGGAACATCAATGCGACTGCGTCATCCTTGCATGCACGGAATTGTCCTGCATCCCGCTCAGTGAAGAAACCGCGCGATATTGCATCGATGCCATGGACGTCCTCGTTCGGCGTTCGATTGAGCTGTCGGGGAAGCAAGTTCGATCGGATCGAGCATGAACCATAAAATCGAGCATGAACTATAAAAAAGAAGCACGAGGCATGCGCTCGTGCTTTTTTTGGTGCCCAGTGCGGGCGCAGGCAGGTTCAGCTTCCAACAGACAAAATAGGCGGCAGCCCAACAGGTTCATACAGGTATAGGAAGAAGCCTTTTTAGCGAATTTTATCCTATATAAAACAAAAAATGCCCGATCAGATTTCTCCGTTTACTTTCGGTCCTGCCTATTATTAGGACAAAACCTGCCGATCGGGCATCAGCCCCTCCTTATCGCTCAGCTTCATAATAGCTTCACGCTTCACTATTAACGGCGCTGTTTGCTCTGTCTGCGGAAATAGATGAACGTGATCACTCCCGCGATGATCATGATCAGATAGCCCAAGTTCTCGGCTTGTAATTCGGGCATGCCTGCCATCATCGCGATCGTCTGGCTCAAGGTCTTCGCCGTGTATGCGACCAAGATCAGCATGATCGGCCGGATGTAATTAAACCGCAAGGCGTCATCTCTCCTTTAACTTAACAAATCCCGTATGAGAACCTCATGCTTGTAAGGCAAGGCTCTTAAGAGTTCCCCGCTGCGAGTCTCATCTTAAAGTCTCTTCCTAAGCCTATACCTAAGTCTAATTCCTAAAGTCTAATTCCTAAAGTCTAATTCCTAAGGGGCTCTTACGAAGGGTCTCTTATTAATGTAACTGAATGGGCAGCAAAATACCAACTTTTCATCGGCAGATCGTGTATCGATGAGCGATGATCTCGGATTTTTGAAACTAGGATCACTGATATTTAAATTCTCTGCTCTATCAAATCTTCCTATAATGGAAGAAGATTGATAGATTGACAGGAGGTGAGCGAATCGGGGGGAGGTTGGAATGTGGAGAAGCGTGACGAACGAAGGTGAAAAATTAAAGGAGGAATCATGATGACGATGTCGATTCCGCGAAAATTGTTCGCAATGGTGCTAAGTCTGGCGCTGGCCGCATCTTTGGTGTTGATCTCATCACAGACCCAAGCCCATGCGGCTGTTCTGTTCAGCGACAACTTCAATGACGGCAACGCCAACGGCTGGACGCCGCAGAGCAACTACAACGATTGGACCATCGTCTCGGACAACGGCAATTATGTCTATTATTCATCCAGCACAAGTGAAGGCAGGACCTCCGCGGGCAGCCAGTCCTGGACCAACTACACCGTGGAAGCCAAGATGAAAGTGGAGTCCTTCAACGGTTCGAACCGGGCATACCTCGCCGGCCGTTATCAGGACGGCAACAACTACTATGCCGCATCGCTGACCGGGGGCAATAAGCTCGAGCTGCGCAAGAAGGTGAATGGCAGCACGACGAATCTGGCCAGCAAGTCGTATGCGCTGCAGACGGGAACTTGGTATACGGTGAAGCTGGAGCTCTCGGGCAATACGATCAAGATGTATGTGAACGGCAATCTCGAACTGCAGGCTACGGACAACAGCCTGACTCATGGGGCGATTGGTCTTGTCGGATACAAGACCCAGGTCAAATATGATGATATCGTCGTCAGCGACGATGGCAGCGGCGCAGGTCCTGGTGATCCGGGCGATCCCGGAGATCCCGATCCGCAGGTGCCTGCTCCTCCGGAATCGGTACAAGCCAGCGCCGGCAATGGACAAGTCTCCCTCAGTTGGTCTGCAGTGGGCAATGCGGACAGCTACAAGGTGAAGCGCTCGACCTCTCCGGGAGGACCCTACAGCCAGATCGCAGCAGGGCTGACGAACACCTATTACATGGATACCAGCGTGAGCAATGGCACGACTTACTACTATGTCATCACCGCGGTGAATGCTGCCGGAGAGAGCGGCCATTCCCAACAGGCGGGTGCAACGCCGCAGGGCTCTTCGGGCGGCGGCAGCGGCAACCGCTGGGCAGGCTATATGGGCTTCGCGACGTTGAACGGCGGCACAACAGGCGGTGAAGGCGGAACGGTCGTGTACGTCAGCACGGGCACCGAGCTGCAGAATGCGCTGAAGAACAAAGACCCGAATACGCCGCTGACCATCTATGTGAACGGAGTGATCACGCCGAGCAATTCATCGGACAGCAAGATCAATGTCAAGGATGTCAGCGATGTCTCGATCCTCGGTGCAGGCAAGTACGGTGAACTGAACGGCATCGGGATTAAGATCACCCGGGCAAGCAACATCATCATCCAGAACCTGAAGATTCACCATGTGAACACAGGGGATAAGGACGGCATCAGCATCGAAGGGCCGGCCAACAATATCTGGATCGACCACAACGAGATCTATGCCAGCTTGGATGTGCACAAGGACTATTATGACGGCTTGCTCGATGTGAAGAAAAATGCCGAATACATCACCATCTCCTACAACTATCTCCATGACAGCTGGAAGACGTCCCTCGTAGGATCTTCTGACAGCGACAACTACGACCGCAAGATCACCTATCATCACAACCGCTTCGAGAACATCAACTCCCGCGGTCCGCTGTTCCGCTTCGGGCAAGGTCATCTGTTCAACAATTACTACAATAATATCATCGATACGGGCATTAACTCGCGCATGGGTGCAAGACTTCGCATCGAGCACAATGTGTTCGAGAATTCCAAGGACCCGATCGTCACGATGTACAGCCAAGAAGAAGGTTACTGGCATGTGGTCAATAATCTGTATATCAACAGCACTGGCAATATGCCGACTACGTCGACGGTGAACTACACGCCGCCGTACAGTTACACATTAGATCCTGTACAGAATGTCAAAAATATCGTGCTGCAAAATGCGGGAGCAGGCAAGATCGATACTTCACGATAACGATTCTGGGTCATGATCCGCGTATAGGATTCACGGAGAGCATTCGGCTGTCCAGACACGCCATGCGTGTTATGGACAGCTTTTTTGCCCTTTGTCGTAATAATGAGCACAAAGCCGCATATAAAAATGGTTTAACTCTGATGTTGGATCGATTATCATGATAGTAAAGGGATCAGGCAAGGGATCGATCGGATAGACGGAGGAGAAGTGTTTCTTTTTTGCACAAGATTAACAACGTTGTTAACCATTCTGAGCATGATCAGGAGGTGAGCCCAAGGATCATGGTGAAGGATGTGATGATGCCGGAGCTGAGCCTGCAGAGGTATCTGCCGCATATCAAACAACAGGTGCTGCGGGAACTGCTCACGAACAAGACCTATGGATTCCGCGATTGGGTGCAGCTTAAGCAGCTGCTGAATCTGGACGGCTGGCAGAACAGCGTCCGCTTGATCCTCCTTAAGCCGCAGAGGAGCTTGGAATCCGAATATCTCTTCGCGCTGGCGAACATCGCAGAAGACATATTCAGAGAAGAGGGACTGCTGGCTCTGGATACGATGGTCGGGGCGACGCTCGTGTTCCTGGTTGATGACTGTTCCCTGGAATGTCTGGCGCGTTCCGTCGAGATGATTCGCTATTACTATAAGCGTTATTATCGTTTGAACTTCATGTCCGTCTATACGGATCTCGGCGACGTGCACAATCTAAGACGCATGTTTAAGGAAGCGATGAGCCTGCTGAATGAAGCTGTGAACCCTGTGAGTGCCGCAGAGAGCCTCGATCTTCGCGGGGATATGCGGAGGCAGGGCTTACGAACGCAGATTCGCGGAACCAGAGATGCCAGGACGGACGCTGGTGAATCATCGGATATCGTGGCGAGCATGATCCGTTATATTCATGAGCATCTGTCGGATCCCGCGCTGTCCCTGCAGAAGTTGTCCAAGGAAGTGTTCTACATGAACAGCGACTATCTCGGCAAGCTTTTCCTCAAACAAACCGGAGAGAAGTTCTCCCGATATGTCATGCGCGTGCGTATGGAGAAGGCTGTGCAGTATATGCTGCATAATGCGGATCTGAAGATCCTCGATATCGCAGCGCTGGTCGGTTTTCCTCACAATGTTCAGTATTTCAGCCAAGTGTTCAAGAAGATGTCCGGTTATTCCCCAAGCCAGTACAGAGATCAATTGCAGAAGCGTGCCTGACTCGCAGCAGAATCGTCTGAAATATCGAGCAGGATAGCAGATACTTCACTATGCTGCAAAAAAGTATACCCGCTGCAAAAGAAGAGCATGATTCTCATGCCTGCATGAATCTCACAGCGGCGGTCAGAATATCGTGTTATACTACGGTTTCCTGTCTCTGCAAAAAAGTGCAATTGAGCACCTCGCGGCGAGGTGTTGTAATGAATATGCAGTGATTCGGCCGATCGATAGAAATAGATGATCCGGCTGGCAGTTGTAACCGTCTGTTGTAAGCGCTTCAAAATCGCCGGGGGGTGAATCTTGTGCTGCGTCCTAAGACCAAGAGCAGTTCCATGCGAGGAGCGTTCTACCGCAAGAGTTTCATCTGGTTCCTGCTGACAGCAAGCATACCGGGTCTCATCACAGG
Source organism: Insulibacter thermoxylanivorax (assembly GCF_015472005.1). Classification (NCBI taxonomy): domain Bacteria; kingdom Bacillati; phylum Bacillota; class Bacilli; order Caryophanales; family Paenibacillaceae; genus Insulibacter; species Insulibacter thermoxylanivorax. Next base: position 61,499 of record NZ_BMAQ01000008.1, read on the forward strand.
CATATTCATCTATACGTTCTCTAAAGCGCAGATCGAACAGGATCTCAGTGACCTGCACCAGAATCAGATCGACCAAAGGGTTAAGAATATCGATGATCAGCTCAGTTATCTGGAACTCGATCTGGCCCATTGGGCCTTTCATTCCCGCTTCGGCTGGGAACTGGCGGATCTGGACTTTGTCTATCATTTCCAAGAAACATGGGATATCAGCAGAACGCTGAACATCCTGCAGGGATCCCATCCGCTGATCGATGACGTGGTCCTCTATGTTGATCGTGAACAGCCGGTGCTTTTCCGTACCGGATACCGCCTTCCGACGGAGGAGGAGATCGATCTATACCGCGGGCTGCTCAGCGATCGGCGGCATGTCTACTGGCAGTATGAGCTTGCGGACATCGCCGCGCAGGAGGAAGCGTCACCGCATGCTTATGCAGCGAATAAGATCCGCCTCGTGCACAAAGTACCAGGCGAAAGCTCACCCCGTTTCGGGATCTTAACGGTCACGGTCAAGGCGGATAAACTGGTCAACCTGCTGAAGACGATGACACCGTATAATGAAGGAATTACCTTCTTGATGGATCGGGACGGTTATGTCATCGCAAGCGATTCACCGCAGGGCGGGCAGGATGTGCATCACGCGCTGCGAGCGTCGATCCTCGCCCATAGGGAGAACGGGCAAGGGGAAGGCCGGGGGACCTTCTTGTGGGACTGGAGCGATATGACCTATTCCGTCTCCTATGGGAGTATGAAGCGGATCGAAAGCGATTGGACTTATGTCTCCGCTGCACCGCTCACCGCGATCACTTCCCCCGTAATCAGGCTGTCCAATATCATCATCACCGTCAGCTTGTCGGTCCTGTTGCTGGGTCTCTTGCTCTCCTGGGTCGCCTCGAATTGGATCTATATGCCGATTCGCCGGCTGCTCACTAAGATGACGGTTGATGCGGATACGGAACTGGAGAAGCTCGATGAATTCCAGTTTCTCGAGAGCCAGTGGAGCAGTCTCGCCGACCAGCGGCTTATCTTGGAGAGGCGGCTGAATGAACAGCTGCATAACCTGCGCAACAGCTTCTTGTTACAGCTGATCCAAGGGCATCTTTATGCTTATTCGGAAGGGGATCTGCACAGGCAGATGGAACGCTACGGCTGGAAAGTCGATCAGCATCGCTATTACATCCTGCGCTTCCAATTAACGGGGTTTGACAGTTTGAAGGGGCGTTTCTCAGCGGGGGATGAAGCCTTGGTGACCTTCGTGGCTTTCAATATCATCGAGGAGCTTGCGGCGGAGACTTTCCAGCAATTCGGCGTGATGAACTTCCATGATCTGTCCGTGGCGATGTTCCTGCTCTCCCATATCGATGAAGAGGAGCGGGAGAAACTGCGCGTCTTCGGTGACCGTGCGGCGCAGCAGATCCACAAGCTCCTCGGCTTGAATGTGACGATTACGGTCTCCCGCGCCATCGATTATCTGCGCGAGACCCCGGAAGCCTATATGGAAGTGGAGCGATTCTCGGGCTATCGCAAGTTCTCTAATCAGTACCAGTTTATCCGCATCGACGAGATCCCGGCGGACTCCATCGCCGAGGATACGGGGGGCTACCCCTTCGCCAAGGAACAGGATATCCTGCAGGCGCTGCGAAGCGGCAAACAGGGAGAAGCGGAGAAGCTCGTGGCTCAGTTCCTCGACGAGCTGCTGGCGCGCCAGGATACGGAGATCTATGTCCAGCAAGGCATGCTGCAGCTTCTGGGCAGCATCCAGCATATGATCTTGCAGTCGGGGATTAATATCTTTCGTTTGTATGAGGGTGAAAATCTGTTCGAACATCTCTCGCAGATCCGCGAGCCCAATAAGATGCTGACCTGGATGCAAAAACGCGTCATCCGCCCTTACATAGAGGAACGGGAGTCACGGGCCAGTCGTCAGTTGAAGGAAATCGTGGATCAAACGGTGGATTATATCCATGAGAACTATATGAATGATATCTCCCTCGACGAGTGCGCGGAGCGGGTGGGGACGAACTCCTACACCTTAAGCCGCTTGTTCAAACAGACGACGGGTGTGAACTTTATTGATTATGTCACGAATATTCGGATCGAGAAGGCGAAGGAACTGCTCCTGCATCCGAATAAACGGATCAATGAGATCGCAGCCGAAGTCGGTTATCAGCAACGGTACTTCAATCGGATCTTCAAGAAGCATGTCGGCGTTACCCCCGGCCAATTCCGCGAGATTTCGCTGCAAGCGGTTGAGCAGAGCAAAAATTGAAACACCGTCCAAAAAAGTACCATAGCCCATGCAAAGCCTTGTTTATCAAGGCTTTTTGCTTTGCAAAATTGTCTAATTGAAAACGCTCACATCATCATCCCATACTAAAAGTAACAGCTCACCGTGCGGGCAGCTTACGAGCAGCTTGCGGGCAGACGAGCTGAATACGACGGACAGAATGGGAGAGAGCGGATGGATACCACAATCAATGCTGTTTCGGACATCGCAGAGAGCAAACAGGCTCACCCTTCCTCCCCCGAGATCAAGAAGAAGAAATCGCGGTGGGCGAAATTCAAAAAGGATCTGTGGCTGTATATCTTACTGTTTCCTGGGTTGGTATACTTCATCATCTTCAAGTATCTGCCCATGTGGGGCGTCGTCATCGCCTTCCAGGATTACAGTCCGTTCTTAGGCGTGTTCGGGAGCAAATGGGTTGGGTTTGAGCACTTTCGACATTTTTTTTAACAACCCTGATTTCTTTAGATTATTGCGCAACACGTTGATCCTGGCCGTGTATGACCTCGTATTCTTCTTCCCAGCGCCGATCATCGCGGCCCTTCTGCTGAATGAAGTGCGCGTCGGCATCTTCAAGCGGGTCGTGCAGACGGCGATCTATGTGCCGCACTTCATCTCGATGGTGATCGTCGCGAGTATGACCTATGTCTTCTTAACGACGAACGGCGGCGTCATCAACGAACTGATACAGCTGATAGTCGGCAAGAAGATCAACTTCCTGGGAGATCCCGCATGGTTTCGGCCGCTGATCATCCTGCAGATCATGTGGAAGGAAACTGGCTGGGGGACGATCATCTTCCTTGCTGCATTGGCATCTGTAGACGTGGAGCAGTACGAAGCAGCTATCGTCGACGGCGCTACCAGATGGCAGCGGTTATGGTATATCACCCTGCCCGCGATCAGCAGCACGATCGTTATCCTGCTCATCCTGCGTCTCGGCAACTTCCTGGATACGGGATTCGAGCAGATCTTCCTGATGACGAACTCCTTGAACCGGTCGGTGGCGGATGTTTTTGATACTTATGTGTACTTTGTCGGGATTACCCAAGGAGCATTCAGCTACAGTACAGCGGTTGGACTGTTCAAATCCGTAGTCGGCATCATCTTGATCTACGGCAGTAACTACTTCGCGAAGAAGCTCGGCCATGAAGGAATTATATAGGGAGAGGAGCACCGGCATGAATACTAGCAAATATGATTCTTTTGGCGAACGCGTCTTTGATGTCTTCAACTACTTCTTCCTGACCTTATTCGCGCTGGTTACGGTGTTGCCGTTCGTGTATATCATCGCAGGGTCCTTTGCAACGGAGGTCGAGCTGATCGAGCGGAAGTTCTTCCTGTTCCCAAGAAATCCTTCGATAAATGCCTATCAATATATCTTCTCTTCTGACACGATCTTCAGAAGTATCATGAACTCGGTGTACATCACCGTCACAGGTACCCTGACGAATCTGGCCTTCACCTTGACGATGGCTTACTCCTTATCCAGGAAGGATCTGATGGGCCGCAACTTCTTCATGAACATGGTGATCTTCTCCATGCTGTTCAGCGGCGGGATGATCCCCGGGTACCTTGTAGTAAGGGAATTGGGCCTGCTGAACACGTATGCAGCAGTCATCCTGCCCGGAGCGATCAGCGCCTTCAACTTGATCGTCATCAAGAACTTCTTCCAGAACCTGCCTGCAGGTCTGGAGGAGGCAGCGAGAATCGACGGCTGTTCAGACTTCGGCGTATTCTGGCGCATCGTGCTGCCGCTGTCGAAGCCGATCATCGCAACCTTCGGTTTGTTCTACGCCGTCGGCCACTGGAATAACTTCTTCTCCGCCTTGCTGTACTTGAATGACAACAAGATGTGGCCGCTCCAGGTGATGCTGCGGGAGATCGTAATGTTATCCCAGATGGCTGCAGGCGACATGAGTGCGATGGATCCTGAATTCGTCGAACCGCCGGATCAGGCGATTAAGATGGCGGTCATCGTCGTCGGTACAGTGCCGATCTTATGCGTCTATCCGTTCCTGCAGAAGCACTTCGCCAAGGGTGTCCTGCTCGGTTCGATCAAGGGCTGATCCGATCAATATGGAGCAATCGGTAAGTATATTGCGCGAATCTGCAGGTATGCAGGGTTATGGCTTGGTTTAGATATCACCATCCGGTGATTATCTAATATATCAATATCGATAAAGGAGGACACTTGAACATGAAGGGGAAACATTGGTCCCGCCCATTAGCTGCTCTGCTCATCGCAGTGATTATGGTCATCACTGCCGCATGCTCCGGCGGTTCGGGCAATGGTTCGAGCAGCAGCAATAACAATCAGCCAACTGCTGATACAGGGGGAACAAACGCGAACAATCAGGCTAAGCCGGAACCCAAAGAAGAGCCGCTCAAGCTCAGCATCATGGTTCCTGCGTTCAGCACGGAACTGCCGGATAAGAGCAGTCCGGTATGGCAGCAGCTTGAAGAGTACACCAATACGGAGCTCGAGATTCTGTGGACTCCGAACAGTTCTTATCCGGATAAGATGAACATCACGCTGGCGAGCGGCGACCTGCCGACGATCATGAACGTAAGCAAGGATCCGAGCGTGATCAGCGCTGCGCGCAACGGCGCATTCTGGGAAGTGGGTCCGCACTTGAAGGACTATCCGAATCTGAGCCAAGCGCATGAAGTGGTTCTCAACAATACGTCGATCGACGGTAAGATCTACGGCGTCTATCGTGCCCGCACCCTTGGCCGCATGGGTGTCACTTACAACATGGTGTGGCTGGAGAACCTTGGTCTAGAGCCGGCCAAAACCATTGATGAGTTCTACAACATCTTGTACCAGTTCACTTACGGCGACCCGGACAGGAACGGCAAGGATGATACCTACGGCATGACGATCACGAAGTACACCGGTCCGTGGGATATCATGCAGGTGTGGTTCGGCGCGCCGAACAAATGGGGCGAGGATGAGAACGGCAAGCTGATCCCGGATTTCATGACGCCGGAATATCGCGAAGCGCTGAAATTCTTCCGCAAGATCTATGAGGAAGGTCTTGTGAACGAGGACTTCGCGGTCATGGACCCGGCGGTGTGGAACGATCCGTTCATCAACGGCAAGAGCGGAGTATTCGTAGACGTTGCGGACAACGCACGCCGTCTAAACAACAGCATGCAAGACAAAGAGCCTAGAGATAAGCCGTATACCGGCGTGTTCCAGGCTCCGGTAGGTCCGAAGGGCCATCGCGATCTGCCGACATCCGGTTGGTCCGGCATGTTCGTGATCAGCAAGTCCAAGGTGAAGACGGAAGAGGAACTGCATCGTGTGCTTGAATTCCTCGACAAACTGAACGATGTCGAGATGAAGCTGCTCCTCGGTTACGGCATCGAAGGACGTCACTATGACATGGTTAACGGCTACGTCGTACCGAGAGAACTCGATGCAAGCTTAAAGAAAGAAATCGAAGGCTTCAACCAGCTCCTGATGTTCTTGGGTGAGCCGGAGCCCGGCTATGAAGAAACCGAGATCAACAAGATGATCAATAAGGTGTGGGAAGCCAACGAGAAGATCGTCGTCGGCAACCCGGCTGAACCGCTCGTCTCCGAGGTTTACGGCCGCGTCGGTCAGCAGCTGGACAACATCATCGGTGACGCGCGCATCCAATACATCGTGGGTCAGATCGATGATGGAGGATTCGACGCTGCGATCGATCTATGGATGAGAAGCGGCGGTGAAGAGTACATCAAGGAGATTAACGAACTGTACGAAGCAGCCAAGAATGGTTAATCCCGCTTCGTCAGCTGTTCAGCCTTATATAAGTTCATAACGGACAGTGCAGCGCTCGCTGCACTGTCTATTCCTTCTAATCAGCTTTCATTTAAACTTGGACGGAGGTTGTGCATGTGAACCCCTGTGAACCGATCCTGCTCGGCACGATCGATATCAGTCAAGCCGGCGTGCGGACGAAGATGCTGCTCGGCGACCTGGATGCTGATGGACGCATGGAGATGGTCATGGTGCAGGCGGACGGCGGCATCGATGACCGCTATGTCCCCCATCAGGTGCAGTGTCTCACCGCTTATGATCTGGATGGGAATCTCCTGTGGCAGGTTGGTGAGCCCGATGAGCAGGCGGGCGGTCCGGGATCGGATTATCCGGCACAGATCTATGATATCGACGGGGATGGTTATCCCGAAGTGCTCTGCGTCATGAACCAAACCTTCTTGATCCTTGACGGCCGCGACGGTTCACTCAAACGGTCCTATCCCCTTCCTGGTGAGGAAGCCCATGATTGCATCCTCATCTGTAATCTAAGGGGGCTGGAGTACCCGCAGGATATCATCCTCAAGGACCGCTACCGCAAGTTATGGGCGCTGGATCGGGACTTCAACCTGCTGTGGACCTATGAGGGCAATCCCGGCCATTATCCATGGGCATATGATCTTGACGGGGACGGCCGCGATGAGATTATGGCAGGATATGATCTCATCGATCATGACGGCGTGAAGCTGTGGAGCTGCAAGGATCTGACCGGTCACGCCGACAGCGTATGGATCGGCGATGTGGACGGCAATCCGGAGAGCGGCATGGAGATCGTCATCGGCGGCAGTGTTACGGTGATGTATGATGCGGCGGGGCGGGAGATCTGGCGATATGAGGGTTCGATTGAATCGCAGCATATCGCGCTGGGCCGGTTCCGCGAGGATCTGCCGGGATTGCAGATCGCCGGGCTTGATCGGATCAGCCGCGGCGACGGCCGAAACCGCGGCAGCGGCAAGGACGGCATGTTCCTGCTGGATGCCGAGGGACGTGAAGTGTGGAAGGAGGACCGCCGGACGAGCGGGTGGCTGACGATCATCGAGACGCTTCGCCATTGGGATGACGGGATGCTGGATTATATCTTAGCGTATCGGCGGGGCGGCGGCGTCATGCCGACGATCTACGATGGTTATATGCATCCCGTCGCCGTTTTCCCCGTGGATGGTTATGTTGCCCATGCAGATCTGCTGGGCAGCGGCTGCACGCAGGTGATCATCTATGATCATGAGAAGGCTTGGATCTATGGCACAAGGCCGCTCGATCTGTCGCGCAAACGGCCGGGCCTTGCGTTGAAGCAGAGCAAGCGCCTGTACAGCTCAACCCTGTATCCCGGCGGGGAATACGGGCCGGAATACTAATGGAGCAGATCTGCCTAATGATGTATATCCGTTCATTCTATTAATCTATATGATATGACAAAGCGATGAACAGAACGAGAGAGGAGCAGTGAACAAGATGGCTTATTTCCCTCCAGAACACAGCAGTTATCGTGTCTATCACGGCGATGTTGCAGATACCCTGCAGTTGATCGCGAACCGCTATATCGGTAGTCAGCCGAAGCATCCCTGGGTGTTCCGGGCAAGTCACCGCGGCGCTTTCAAGCGTAATATCGATTACCGGTATGAGTTTGACTTCGTGGAGAAGTTTCCCGAGATCCGCGATGGGCAGTTCGTCTATGCCTGGGCGAAGCTCTGGTCGGATCAGGAGGCGGAGCTGCCCTTCAGCGTGAGCTGCTTCGGTCCGGTTCGCGTCTATGTGAACGGGGAACTGGCCTTTAAGTCGAATATCCAAGAGGATGTCTTCCCGGATCAGCGCAGCTGGTTCCGCCAGAAGCTGCAAGCGGGATGGAATCACTTCGTCCTGCAGTTCGAGAAGACGGGCACGGGCTGCGGCGGGCATTTTGGGACAGGATCGATCAAGGGATTGCCGCTGCATTTTGTCACGGCGTCGGCAGAGCGGGACGGGCAAGAGGGGTGGCTCTACACTGAGCCGCTGGATGAACGCCTCGCTGAGCTGCCGGGTGAAGGGACGACGGAGGCGGATGACCCGGTGCGCTGGCTGCCGCAGGCGGCTTGGGAGGAAGCAGAGCTTCGCCGCGGCGTGTTCGGCCGGTTGTTCGCTGATGAAGAGGGCGAGGTCGCTTATGCTTGGACGAAACTGGTGAATCAGCGTCCCGACGGCGCGGCGGTGGAGATCGCCGGTGAGCACAGGGGTGCGCTTACGGTGTATCTGAACGGTAAGGAGGTGTACCGCTCCGCATCGGACAGCGGCAATTACCGCATCACTGTTCCTTGCGGATACGGCGTGCATGATCTTCTCGTCCGCTCTGAGCGGCCGGCCGATGATGCTAAGTGGGATCATGAGCTGCGCATGATCAGCTCCGGCACTGCCCTGCAAGCACCGGTGCTGGTGCACGGATTTGCGGCAGACTGGCTGTACACCGGCGCCTTCCGGAAGGGCAGTGAACCCGCAGCCGCTGATCTATGCCGCTTGGATACCGTCTTTGAAGCGGCGAAGGGCGGCACCTATTGGCGCGTCGATCAGCCGAATACCGTGCTCCGCCCCTTCGTCGAGACGACCCATTACGGCAGATGGAACTATCCGCTCGGCGTGACCTTATACGGGCTGCTCCGGACGGGGCTGAAGCTGGGAAGACAGGACTATGTCGATTATGTGCTCGATCATATCGAGCAGTGTACGGCTTATGAGCAGTACGCGCTCTGGGACAAGGAGCAGTACGGGGGAGCGGGCATCAACCATCAGCTCACGGCGATTGACAGCCTGGATGACTGCGGCTCCTTCGCCGCCACGATGTTGTATGCGATGGAGCAGCGCGAACTGAAGGGGGCGCGGAAGGTTGCGGACCGCATCGCTCACTATATCAGCCATGAACAGTCCCGCCTGGAGGACGGGGCGCTGTACCGCGTCACCGGCAGCACCTTGTTCATGAAGGATACGATGTGGTGCGACGACCTGTATATGAGCACGCCGTTTCTGGCCCGCTACTATGAGCTGACCGGGGATCGGGCATATGTGGATGATGCGGCGAAGCAATTCCTGCTCTATAAGAAGTACCTGTATATGCCTGAGCTGAAGATCATGTCCCATGTCTACGACTTTAAGTTTGACAAACAGAACAAAGTGCCGTGGGGCCGGGGCAACGGCTGGGTGCTGTTCTCCTTGACGGAACTTCTCCGCGTCCTGCCGGAGGATCATGAGGATCGGGACGAACTCCTCACCTTCTTCCGTGAATTGTCGGAGGGCTACCTTGCCTTGCAGGGCGAGAACGGCTTATGGCACCAAGTATTGACGATGCCGGAGTCGTACGAGGAAGCTTCCTGTACGTCGATGTTCATCTATGCCTTTGCCAGAGGCGTGCGGTACGGCTGGCTGACGAATCCAGAGCCCTATGTGGAGGCGGTCGAACGCGGCTGGGAAGGCTTGGCCCGTTATGCGATCGACGGCGAGGGGAATATCTACGGCGTCTGCCGCGGTTCGGGTTATGCCTTCTCCGCGCTGTACTACAAGGATGACCTGCCGTGGAACCTGAATGATACCCATGGCATCGGAATCGTCATGCTCGCTGGGATCGAGACGTGGCTGCTGAGGGAAGCGCTTAGAAACAGGAACTCGGAACATGGAGAGCGAACTGATCTGTAAGGAGAAGTTATGGTTGTGAGGAAGGTTTGAACTTGAAGCTCAGTGACCGCAGAAGGAGGAACAAGGAGTGGCAGCAACTTATCGCTATGATTTCGGACCGGAGGGAGAACCGGCACAGGAAGGATATATCAAGGTAACGGACAACCAAGCTTATGATACCAAACTGGGATATGGATTCCTCGATCCAAGTCAGGTAACGGCGAAGAAGCGGGAGGAACAGAGCGGGATCGAGGGGGACTTCTGCATCCCCTTCGACTCCGTCTTCGTCGTCGATGTTCCGAATGGCAGCTATATGGTGACGGTGACGATCGGCGATGCCGTCTTGCCGACGGTCACCACATTGAAAGCCGGGACGGGGCATATCGTCTTCCAGAACAAACGGACCGTGCCGGGGCAGTTCATCCGTGAATCCTTCTCCGCTTATGTGCGCAATGGTCAGCTGCGCCTGGCCTTCTCAGGCAAAGCACCGCGCATCAACGCGCTGGAGATCGTACCGGCGCCGCATGCGGTGAAGATCTTCATCGCAGGCGATTCCACGGCGGCAGATCAGCCGGAGGAAGGGTATCCTTATGCCGGATGGGGGCAGATGCTCGGCATGTACTTTAAGCATGATGTGGTGATCGCCAACCACGCTTATTCCGGACGCAGTTCGCGCAGCTTTATCCTCGAGGGAAGGCTCGAAGCGATCAAAGAGGAGATGCAGAAGGATGATTTCCTCTTCATCCAATTCGGACACAACGACCAGAAGAAAGATCCGGAGCGGGGAACGGATCCCCATACGAGCTATGTCGAACATCTGATGCAGTATATCGAAGCAGCGCGAAACACCGGCGCCCATCCGGTGCTGCTGACGAGCGTGCAGCGCAGGTACTTCCATGAGGACGGCACTTTGCAGGATACCCACGGGGAATACTTGACGGCGATGCGCAAACTGGCGGAAGAGCAGCAGGTGCCGCTCATCGATCTGGCGGAGAAGACGAAGAAGCTGTATGAGGAACTGGGACCGGAGCGCTCCAAGTCGCTCTTCATGTGGGGGGCGAAGGGGGAGTTCGAGAACTTCCCGGCTGGTATCCAAGACAATACCCATTTCCAGGAATACGGCGCTGTGAAAATTGCCGGCCTGGTGGCTGAAGGAATCCGCGAGCTGAATCTATGGCCGCTTACGATGTACCTAAGATCATAATCTCTGGAAGGGAGGGGAACGCTGGTCCGGCGTCCCCCTCTTTACTGTGCAGGGATGATCAGGAGCTCTGAACAGGATATGCTTACGGCGTATTCAGCACCTCATGCTGCATCTGCTGCTGGACGAAGCGGCGATAGAGCTCATGCTCTTGCATCAGCTGATCATGGGTGCCTTGGCCGGTGATCACGCCCTTCTCCAAGAACAGAATGTGATCGGCGCCGATTACCGTGGACAGGCGGTGGGCGATGATCAAGGTCGTCCGGCCTCGCATCAAGTGCTCCAGAGCAGACTGGACGAGGGCTTCCGATTGGCTGTCGAGATTGGACGTTGCTTCATCGAGCAGGAGCAGCTTCGGATCGCGCAGCAGCGCCCTGGCGATGGCCAGGCGCTGCCGCTGTCCGCCGGACAGCTTGATGCCGCGTTCTCCGACCTCCGTATCATAGCCGTCCGGGAACTCCTCGATGAAGGCGGCGGCATTGGCTAAGCGCGCTGCTTGGGCGATCTCCTCGTCCGTTACCTCGCGCTCCAGTCCGTAGATGAGATTGCTCCGAATCGTCCCCGCCATGATCGGGCTCTCCTGGGATACGTAGCCGATCCCCCGCCGCCAGGCATGCAGCGGGAGAGCATAGATCGAGGTGCCGCCGAGCAGGATATCGCCGTCCGTCACTTCATAGAATCGTTCCAAGAGCGAGAAGATCGTCGTCTTGCCGGCCCCGCTCGGACCGACGAAGGCGATGGTGCGTCCCGGTGGAATGGTGAAGTCTAGATTGTGCAGTACCTTCTCCTGATCGTAGGCGAAGGATACGCTGCGGAAGGTGATGGGCTGCTTCCAATCCACTCCTTCCTCCTTCCTCTGACTCGGCGGTTCCTGCGATATAGGCCGATCTATGGGTTGATCTATGGGTTGATCTATAGGCTGAACTGAGGGCTGAGTACTTGCGGCCGGTGCGTCGACGAGCTCGATGGCTTCCGTTTCCGTTGCCAGGAGCTCCTGGATGCGTTCCGTGGCGCCCATCGCCTTCTGGAAGGCGGTGAAGAACTGGGCGAGCAAGCTGAACGGCATGACGATCTGGAACATATAGATGATAACAGCGACGAGCGTGCCTGCGGACAGATCGCCGGCGGCTACCCGGGCACCGCCGTAGCCGATGAGCACGACGAGGAGCGCGAGGATGACCGTTGTCATCAGCGGCGAGACGATGGACTGGATCTTCGCTTCCCGCATGCCGAACTTGAACAGGTTACGGATCTTCTGGGCACCGATGCGGCTCTCGATGATCTGCGCGTTATGCGACTTGACGAGGCGGATATCGCTTAACACCCTGCCCAGCGAAGCGCTGAGTGAAGCGAGTTCATCCTGCGTCTGCAGGGAGATGCGATAGACAAGCCCGCCCAGGGGCATCAGGATCAGCAGGGAGATCGGCACGGCGCTCAGCATGATCAGCGTCATCCGCCAATCGATCAGGAACAGGATGACGAGCGCGCCGATGATCGAGATGATGCCTGAGACGGACGTGACGAGATGATGGGCGACGAGGGTCTTGATCGTGTTCGTGTCCTGCGTGACGCGGCTCATCAGTTCGCCGGATTCATGCTTATCGAAGTAAGAAACCTTCAGCTTCAGCACATGATCCCATAAGCGGGTGCGGATGCGGCGAACGAAGGTTTCACCGATATAGGTCATCAGATAGAAGGAGAGTCCGCCGGCCGCCGCCTGCAGGATGAATGCTGCTGTCAGCCAGAGGATCACGCGGTAATCGATGCCGCTGGCTGCAAACTGATCGATCAGATCGCGGGTGAAGATCGGGACGATCAGGCCCCCTGCGGATTCGGCGATGCTTAGTATGAGGGCGGCAATCAAGATCCACTTCGGCGGCATCGCTTCATACAGCATCCGCAGAAATTGCCGCCATTGGCCGGGGTTGTTAGGCTTCATCAGGAATCAGTCCTTTCTTGCGCATATAGTAGTCGCAGGCTTGCATCACCAGCTGTTCTTCCTCGGCGGTGAAGGGCGAGCCGAACAGATCCGGCGTGTTCACCAGCTCTTCCAGCTTCCCGCTCGCTTCTTGCAAGGTATCCCAGTCGCCGCCGATTATTTCCCGGGTCATAGTGAATAGTTCATCGACGAGAAGCTGCACGGCCTCGGATTCCGGCGGGTGCTGCTTGACCGCCTGCTTCATCTGATGGAAGAGAAGGCCGGCTCTCTTATTCCATTCCAGCTCACGGGCTTGGTCGGAGAAGAGCTGCTTGATGTGATTCAGTGTATGTTCCGGGAAGATCTCTGAGAGATAGCTTAGCTGCTTCGGTTCGGTGATGATGCTCTGAATGATGAAGGAGAGCACCTGCGGATCGAGCGTCTCCTCGGTCTCAAGCAGTTCCAAGGCGTGATCGAGGGCTTTGATCACTTGATCCAGGGAGGCGCGCTTCTGAAGCATCGCTTGTTTCTGCAGCAAGAGATTTTGCTTCAAACTGCGAGGCTTATGGAGCATCATCGCGCGAATCTCTTCTAAGGAGAAGCCGAGATACTTGTAAGCCAAGATCTCTTGCAGGACGACGAGATCATCCATCTTATAGGATCGGCGGCCGGATTCGCTGACGAAGCTGGGCTTCAAGAGGCCCTTTTCTTCATAGAAGCGCAGCGTCCGCTGGCTGACGCCCGTCATCTTGGCAAATTCACCGATGGACATGGCTTTATTCACTGGAATCACCCCTTGCTGCTATTGTAGAACTTAACGTAACGGAAGAATCAATACCCAATCGATACAAAAACACAGTGGATCGAGTGAATATGGCGTGACATTTGTCATCGAGCACTTATAAAACACTCTAGTATAATAAATCAATCGTAAGTATCATAGGAATTCTAGTAATAGTATGAATGTTCCTCGTCATATATTGGTTTATAGTATGCTGGGACGCCTTTCCGCAGGCGTGCAGTGCACAAAAATGAGGAACATCATATTCAAAAGTAGAAATAAGTGGTATAATTTACTCGGCGGTCTTATTTTTTTGACTATTCTTAATATTTGGTTTCTAGGGAGGGAGATTGAGGATGGCTGTACTTCCGAGAACGAATGAACGAGGATTCTTCGAGATTCGCCTGGAATCGATCGGGGGGCTGGGCGCTAACTTGGCCGGCAAGATGTTAGCTGAGGCAGGCGTTGTTGGAAGCGGTTTCAATGGAGTGAGTTTTTCCTCTTATGGTTCTGAGAAGAAAGGATCCCCCGTTAAAGCGCATATTCGTTTCTGCGATCCCAGCATGAATATTCGCGATACGACGCCGGTCGAACGGCCTCATATCGTAGGGATCTTCCACGAGAATCTGTCGCGGACGGTCAACGTGATCAGCGGGATCTACGAAGACAGCATCGTCTTAGTGAACTCGGCGAAGACGCCGGAACAGCTGAAGGAGAAGCTGAATCTTAAGGGCGGGACGATCGCCGTCGTCGACGCGACGGGCATCGCGCTGGAGGAGAAGAACCGGGTGAACATGGCGATGCTGGGTGGATTGTTCCGGCTTTGCGATTTCTTGGACCCGGAACATATGAAAGGGATCATACGCAAATCCCTGGAGAAAAAATATCCGCATGCCGTTGAACCGGCTCTGCGCACCTTCGAGCGCGGCTATGAAGAGGTGACTTTCCAAACCTTCGAACTGCCGGAGGGGACGGAACTGCCGAAGCCCGTTCGTTGGGACATCCCGGTCCTGGGCTATGAGACCCAGCCGATCGGCGGCACGATCATCAACCCGGGCAACAGCATCCTGAAGGATCTCAGCATCTCCAGGCAAGGGATGATGCCGCATTTTATAGAAGAGAAATGCATCCACTGCGCGCAGTGCGACATCGCTTGTCCGGATTTCTGCTTCGTGTGGGAAGAGAAGCCGGATAAGAAGGGACGCATGCAGATGTTCCTGCAGGGGATTGATTATCAGTACTGCAAAGGCTGTTTGAAGTGCGTGACGGCTTGTCCGACGCAAGCGCTGGTGGCGGAACGTGAAACGGATGGATATGCTGAAGAGCATCGCGTGCCGCATCGCTTCGAACTGGCGCAGTGACAGGCATCGGATCGATGCCGGGACGGCGAGGCTGCAGGTGAAGGCAGCAGTTCTTGGCGGTTTCTATGGTTTAGATATTGGTTTCCCCTTTGGTTAGGCTTTGGTTGAGGTTTATTGGGACTGAGGTTAGCAGCGTTTGACATGAGATAAGTATGTGAGGTGAGGGTTAAAGATGGCGATGAATATCGACAAAGAACTGAGCAAAGGCACCGTAGAACAGCGCATGGTCTACGAGTCCGGCAACGAGATGGCGGCGTATGCGGCTCACCAGATCAACTATCACATCATGGGATATTTCCCGATCTCCCCATCTACGGAAGTGGCTCAATTTCTTGACCTGATGAAGGCCAATGGCCAGCATGATATCAAGCTGATTCCAGCCGACGGCGAGCACAGCTCCGCGGGGATCTGCTACGGTGCATCGGCAGCCGGCGGACGCGTCTTCAATGCGACGAGCGCCAACGGCTATCTCTATATGCTGGAACAGATGCCGGTGCAGTCGGGGACTCGCTTCCCGATGGTCATGAACCTGGTATGCCGGTCCGTATCCGGCCCCTTGGATATTCACGGGGACCATTCGGATCTGTACTTCGCTCTGAACACTGGATGGCCGATCCTGCTGTGCCGTGATCCGCAGGCGGTCTATGATATGAACATCATGGCGCTGAAACTGGCAGAACACCCTGAGGTTCGCCTGCCCGTTCTGGTCGCATCGGATGGATACTTCACTTCCCACCAGAAGCGACGGGTACAGACCTTCGCGCACCGCGAAGATGTCTTGAAGTTCATCGGCGAGCAGCCGCCGGAAGGTTTCCCGGATGTGCTCGACCGCAATAATCCGATCACCGTAGGTCCGTACATGAATGAACCGGACTTCATCAACAACCGTTATCAGCAGTCTGAAGCCATGTACAGAGCCGGCGAGATCTACGATGAGATCCGCAAGGAATATGCCGTGCTGACGGGACGGGATTATCCGATCCTCGACCTGTATCGGATGGAAGATGCAGAGGTCGCTGTGTTCCTCTTGAACTCCGCATCCGAGATCATCAAGGATGTGGTCGATGATCTGCGTGCGAAGGGGATCAAGGCCGGTTCGATCTCGCCGAACATGATCCGACCGTTCCCGCAGAAGCAGATCGCCGAAGCGCTGAAGAATGTCAAGGCGATCACCGTCGGCGACCGCGCGGATTCCTACGGTGCTTACGGCGGCAACATGACGAACGAGATCAAGGCGGCCCTGCAAACCTACGGCAACAAGGATACATTGGTGATCAGCCGGATCTACGGTCTCGGCGGCAAGGACTTCTACGCAGAAGACGGGCTTCACTTCTTCGAGCTGGCCATCGATGCGATGAACAAGGGATATGTGGAGAAACCCTTCGACTACTACGGCCATACGCCGGGCGATCCGGACAAGGCGCCGAAGCGCGTCATCGAACCGCTGAAGTATGAAGATCTGAAGACGGGACTGATCCGCGTACAGAAGGATGAAGAGACCGGCGAGCTGAATGTTCGCGTGCCCCCGATCCGCCAGCTGATGAACAAGCCGAAGCGTCTGGCACCCGGCCACGGCGCATGCCCGGGCTGCGGCATCTTCTCCGGCCTCGAGCTGTTCTTCAAGGGAATCGAAGGGGATATCGTCGCGCTCTATCAGACGGGATGTGCGATGGTCGTCACAACGGGCTATCCGTACTCCTCGCACAAAGCGACGTATATCCACAACTTGTTCCAGAACGGTGCGGCTACGCTTTCCGGTGTGGTCGAGATGTTCTTGGAGCGCAAGCGCCGCGGCGAACTGGACAAATACGGCCTGAAGGACGACTTCACCTTCGTTATGATCACCGGCGACGGCGGCATGGATATCGGTATGGGTGCTGCGATCGGCAGCGCGCTGCGCAACCATAAGATGATCATCCTCGAATATGACAACGAAGGATACATGAATACCGGTGCGCAGCTGTCTTATTCGACGCCGCTCGGCCACCGCACGTCGACATCGAACATCGGCAAATATCAGGGCGGCAAGACCTTCCACCACAAGGATACGCCGAGAATCATGGCAGCTACGAATATTCCGTATGTGTTCACCGGTTCTGAGGCGTTCCCGCAAGACCTCTTGAAGAAGGCGGCGAAGGCTCAGTACTACGCACAGAACGAAGGGCTGGTCTACGGTAAGATCCTGATCACCTGTCCGCTGAACTGGCTGTCTGAAGAGAAGCTCGGACAGAAGATCATCGAGGATGCGGTGAACTCCTGCTTCTTCCCGCTGTATGAAGTAGAGAAAGGGAAAACGAAGATCACGTACAATCCGGAGGATCGGGGCAAGCGCATCCCGCTCACCGACTGGCTGAAGAACATGGGCAAGACGCGGCATCTGACACGTCCGGAATACGCGGAAGCATTGAAGGAGTTTGAAGAAGAAGTAGAACGCCGCTGGATGCGCCTCAAAGCCAAACACGAGAATCCGTATCTGTAATTGAAAGTGAGATTCATGAGTTCTAATAATCTGTATTTGTAGGAGAATCCTTATGACGATGACAGGACCCGGTGCCGGCCGCTCCCTCGCTGGAGGCGGGCGGCAGAAGGCACATGAGGCACAGACGGCAGCCGAACGGAAGGAGGCGCTGCTGGCGCTGGACAGCGAAGGAGACCTCCGGAAGTTCGGTGAGCAGCTGGCGAAACAAGGCTTCACGGTCGTGCGCAGGTTTCTCGAGGAGCTGCGGCAAGTGCTCCGCGAGTTCACCGATGAGGATGCCGATGAAGCGGCCTTGTTAATCGAGCGAGTGCGCAAGGCCCTGCCTGATCCCGGCAAGATCAGTCCGTCCTGGCAGGACCTCTGGCGGGAGTTCGAAGGGATCGTGCGTTACAAGTCATCGCTGCTCCGGGAGATCCCGGCATCAGACAGGGACGGAGAGTGGCAGGTGCTCATCGATAACCCGTATTCCCATGAACATATCGCGGTATATCCGGGTCTGTCCTTTCTGGAGGCCGCGTATATGTACGCTTATTTTCGAACGGATCTAGAGAAAAATGAATACATTCGCTTGCAGAAGGTGGAGACGGTCATCTGGCATACCGGTGAGGATCCGTCTTCAACATAGCGGATGAACAAACAGGCTGTCCGTGCAGGGATCGGATGGCCTGTTTTTTTGTTTGTAAGGATGAACATGGCACATGACTGGGCGGTCGTGCATAAGGTGTACATGGGCGAGAAGCGGCCGCAGGATGTGCGATTTTTTTATCCGTTATTTATAAGAAAATATGATGAATGCCCAAAGAGTTACTTATTAACAAAATGAAAAAAAGTCCTTGACCGCAGATGCTCTTATGCATGCGTTTCAGCCGGAATTCCCTCCTCCTCTGTCCGCTTTTATCCATAGTGACAACATCTTCGCCAGCTATTGACAGGAGAAATAGACGGGTGTATGATTTCCGATAAATCCTAGATAATTAATATGAATTAAGTTCGACCGGACAGCCGGAGACTTTTTCAGACTTCTGCATGATCAGCGGTGAACCATGTTTGATGAGTAGAAGAGGGGAGAGAACATGTCGATGAAAAAGTTATCTGAGCTGTCTTTTGTTATGGTCATGATCTTGGGACTTGCCGCTTGCGGCGGTGGAAGCGGCGGGCAATCCCGGATACCGTCTGCTTCCGAAGACCCTGCGGCTGATCCCATGAAGCCAGCCGTTGAACTGCTGAATGTTTCTTATGACCCAACGCGTGAATTGTATGATGAGTTCAATGAAGTTTTTGCGAAGTATTGGCGGGAAACGCAGAACCAAGAGGTGAGGATCAAGCAATCCCACGGCGGTTCCGGCAGTCAAGGGCGGTCCGTCATCGACGGCATCCAGGCCGATGTTGTCACCCTGGCGCTGGCGTATGACATCGACGCGATCGCAGAAGCCGGACTGATCGACAGCGATTGGCAGACGAGGTTGGCGGATAACAGCTCGCCCTATACCTCGACGATCGTCTTCCTGGTGCGCAAGGGCAATCCGAAAGACATCCGGGACTGGAGCGATCTCATCGAGCCGGAGATCAGCGTGATTACGCCGAATCCCAAGACCTCCGGCGGTGCCAGATGGAATTATCTCGCTGCTTGGGCTTATGCGCTGAAGCAATATGATAACGATTCATACAGGGAGAAGAGGTTGGGGTATTCATTCACAGGCTGTATCTGATTCGCGGCGGGGTACTGCAGATCGTGGAAAATGCGAATAAGCATATCGAGCTCCCGCAGGCAAAGCACACAGCGGCTCAACCTGCAGCGGTGAGATAGGCGAATCGTTAGGACGGATGGCTGCAGGCGCATAGGCGTGTGACGCGGGGCGGATCGGTGCAGCGAAGGTTGGGGAGAATTGCAAGGTTGAGCACGGTATACGGCTGCAGATCACAGCAATTTGTATGTTCAGCAATATGGAGGGATGAGGATGGGCAAATCGGTGCAGATCGACGACATCTGGTCCAAGCGGGTCTTGGACAGCATCAAGGGATTGGAATATGGCAGCGTGCTGATCATCGTGCATGACGGGAGGATCGTGCAGATCGAACGGACGGAGCGCAGGCGCTTTGATACGCCGCAAGCTGGGAAGCGGGACGCAGCGGAGTAAGAAGCAGCTGAAGTTCGGTTGAGTATGGGGGATATAGGGGAGCAAGCAAATGCGGTATGAGGAGAACGGATCGTCCGATCTTGGATGGGCGGTCCGTTTTTTCGCATCTCCAAATATCTTCAAAATCTATGAAAATTTGTTGATCAAAATACAAAAATGGGATATAATCTCAAATGAAAAAAGGATCAGCTCAATAACAGAGGAGCACTGAGTGATGAATAGGTATCTTGGGCTGCTGGTATTGATCTTCCTAATGAGTGCATGTACTTCTGAAAGTTCTACTGGTTCAACATTGCAGGATGGTGACACTAACCGTGTCGAGCAAGAAATGACGACAGCAGATGAACAACATGTTCAATCCGACCAGCATCAAAATGTTGAACCGATTCCTGCCAAGCTTCCGGACCCTTATACCATGGAGAATATCCAAGCTGCGGTCGATGAGTATATCAATTATGATATGTGGAACAATCCTCCTGGAATTACGAATTATGAACCGTACATTGGAGAAACCTTCGAAGTAGAAGTTCGCATTTATGATGATGAAATTTATGCAGTAATTGAGGAGATTGATGATGATCAGCAATTTTTTAAGTTATTAAATAAGAACAATACTGTCTATATTGACAGAACTTTGACAAAAGAAGAAGTGCCGGAAGGTGATTATGTATCGGCCTCCCAATTTGATTTAATCATCTCTAAGTTACGAAGTCCAAACTTCGGAAAATCCACTTATAAGGATGAATTGTTAGCTGCAGCTCGAAAATATTATGAGAGTTATTGCGAGAAGAGACAAAATTCTGAAACTGTTGAAGAAGAATGGAAAGGGATCGTGAATTTCTATATTCGAGACTTCTATGAATACAGTACCGATACTTATGCTTGGTTTGTCTTTCCAAATGGTGATGCTTATATGGCGCCGGTCTTTTTTGATGAAAGGAACGGCACTATAGCAGCTGTAGGAATGAAAGGACTTTATGTTGAGGATATTTATTTACAGCCGGAAGATAGTATGTATCGCTTTTGGTTTGAACGAGATTTAGAAGCAACGATCGAGGTTTTGCCGTGCGTAATCGATGATGAAAATGAATGAGGATCGACGATGATCGACGATGCTTGCTGATCTGAACGACGCTCTAGATGCGAGGGTGGACACGCTGAGTAAGGTTTGGATGTTGATCATAATCGCTATGCTTTACTTCGTGTACTGCGGATGAGCAATGAAGGAATAGAATAGCCTCGTCATGACTGTGCGGCGCCGACTCCGGCGCCTTTTTCTAATTTTCAGGACGTTTTTTGACCTGATGCTTATTTTTTTATAGTGGTGTCATTTTTTCATATCTTCATGATTGTGCTGTGGAGAATGCCTGCTGATCCTCTTCATATAAGAACCTGATTATAGAGGTTATCCATCAATTTGGTTACATTAGGAGTACCAACATGAGTGAATCATCAAGAAGCCGTCGAGGAATGCATCTGTATGTTAACGCTTACAATTATAGGAAAGGAGGTAAGTAGTTTTCACAGGATCAAGGAAGAATCAAAGGAAATGTTCAATGAAGAGACGGCAGCGGGGTCTAGGATGGATGAGAAACATGCTTGGGATGACAACTTGTGTCAGGAGGGAGCATGTGCGTTGACGAAATTCAGAAGATTCAGAAAAAGAGTGTCTCTGATTGTATCTTTGCTGATCGCTCTATCCACGTTTCCGCCGGCTGGATTCGCTGATGATTCCGATCCAATGGCCGGAGGGATCATCCATATCTTGAGCGATTGGTCGGGCAGTGTGTTTGGTGATCTAGGCGGAAATGATAAGCTGACCAAAGAAAACTTCGAGATCACCGAGCAGTCTGATGGAACAGTTAAGATAAGAAGTTCGAATAATCGCGGTAAGATTGCCAGCAGCACGGAAGGAATCGCATACTATTACAAGGAAATCGAAAGTCATAAGAACTATGAATTACGTGCCAAGGTAACAGTAGAATCGTGGAATGCGAACAATCAGGTCTCGTTTGGGATCATGATGCGAGAAAATATCTTGATAAATGAAAATAATTCGTCCTTCACAAGCGATTATCTTGCAGTTGGCGCATTGGATCAGCAGATGAAAGGATTCTACAAAAACCTCGGACATCAAGTCAAATCAGGATATGAATTTACCGCCAATGTTCCCGCTGCTGGAGAAACGTATGATCTAAGTCTGAAGAAGACAGGGAATACGTATCTGTTGCGGATCGGAGACGAGACGCGGGAACTCGAAAGTCTCAGCACTTTCAATTATATCGGTCTCTATACTGCAAGAAATACAACGGTGATCTTCAGCGAAATTGAGCTTTATGAGATTCCTTCAGCATATCATATGGATTATGAAGATTATGAATTCCGAGCCTTCGGCAGCAATACGAGTGAATCTAGGAATCCCAGACCTTATGTTGATTCCGAAGAGGGCGGGTTAGTAGTTATTGCTAAAGGAGGAAAAATTGCAAGCGGTGATGAAGGGCTCTCCTTTGTCTTCACAGAGCTATCTGCGGACGCGAATTTTACCATCTCCGCTGCAGTGAGAGTACGCAGTTTCAATGAAGACAGTTCGATCAGCACGCCCAATCAGAAATCCTTCGGTCTGATGCTCAGGGATGAGATTGGAGGGGAATATGACAGCAGTACCCAGACATCAAATTATGTAGCCGTCGGCGCTTTAGATCAAAAAATAAAAGCATTCTACAAAAAAGGATCGCAGACAAAGCTGGATCAATATGATGTGAACGACCCGGTCAAGGATGAAATCTATGAACTGTCGATCCGTAAGAACGGGGATACTTATCTGCTGATGGTGAACGGACAAACTCAGCTCCTCGAAGCGAAGGATATTTTCACAGATCGCATCTACGCAGGCTTGTATGCAGCTCGTGATGCAGATGTAGTGTTCCAATCTTTCAGCACACAAGAAGACCTGCGAAAGCCCTTATCATTAACGGCTGATCCCAGTAATATGAAGACGGTCTATCTGGTGGGTGAGAGCCTGGATCTATCCGGCTTGAACGTCAAGACCGTTACACAGGATGTATATGGGTATCAGAGAACGGAATGGCTTACTACTAAGGAATATGTCGTGACCGGCTTTGACAGCAGCCAGGAGGGGACGAACAGGATCACAGTGCATTTTAACGGTCTGTCTGATCATATAGATCTTCAGATCTTAGAAGCATCAGTCACAACGATGGAGATCCTGTACTATCCTGCTAAGATGATCTATTACCCTGGGGAGATTTTTGATGCTCAGGGATTGGCGGTCCACGCGACTTATAATTCCGGTCTGAGCGGCATTCTGACGCCGGATCTATATACGATCTCTATTCCTGATGCGGTGCCGGATGGGGATCGCTTTAGATTTGATCAGCCGGGCAATTATACTGTGAGAGTGATCTCGAATGAGACACCTGAGCGGTATGTGGAATTCGATGTAACGGTCAAAGCAGTTTCATTAGAAGCACTGGAGATACGTCAACCTCCAGCGAAGACCCAATACTTCATAGGCGATGTATTGGATCTCAGCGGGATCAAGGTATATGCATTATACGATGATGGCTCCTCGGTGAGACTGCTGAGAGATGACTTTACGGTCAGCGGCTTCGACTCTGTGACCGTTGGCGATAAGATTGCCGTTGTGACTTATAACGGCAAGTCCGCCAGCTTCAAGGTGAATGTGAAGGAGAAGGAAGCAACGCACCTTGAAGTTAAGGATTATCCGAAGACGACATATACCGTGGGAGAAGTTCTGGATCTGACGGGGATGACCGTTAACAAAGTATATGATAACGGCGATCGGGAGCTGTACAGTGCCTTTAGCTTGGATACATCGGCCTATAATGCTGCACAGCCGGGCGTGTACCCTATTCGTATCATCCCGAATGATCCAACGCTGGAGCCGATCGAGCTGCCTGTTACCGTTCGTGAGAAGAGGGAGTATGAATGGCATGCGATTCGCTTCGGTCAGTCGACCTCTGATGCGAACAATAAGGTGACGGTGAAGGAAGACGGTACGATACTTCTGGAAGCGCTCGGAGGCAGTGCAGGCAAAGTCACCGGCGATCACGACGGGATATCGTTCTATTACACCGTAATCGATGGCAAAGAGGAGAACTTCGTCCTTTCAGCGGATATTCGCGTCATCGAATATGCGAAAAACCCCCATGATGGTCAGGAATCCTTCGGAATCATGGCCCGCGATGCCATCGGCAAAGCAAGGGACTCGTCGATCTTTGCCTCGAATATAGCAGCAGTCGGAGGATACAGCGGCGGTACGAGAAATGATAACGGTACCCAATTATTCGTAAGAACCGGTGTTGAGTCCCCGGATGGCACAGGAAGTCAAGGCATCCAGCGGATCATGCTTCGGAATGAGCGTCCGAGACCGGAGAACACGTATCCTGTTCAGGATTACCGTTTAACGCTGGCGAAGACGAACAGCGGATTCGTCGGCAAGATCAATGACGGCCCGGAAGCG
Organism: Insulibacter thermoxylanivorax; assembly: GCF_015472005.1. Taxonomy (NCBI): domain Bacteria; kingdom Bacillati; phylum Bacillota; class Bacilli; order Caryophanales; family Paenibacillaceae; genus Insulibacter; species Insulibacter thermoxylanivorax. The sequence continues at coordinate 85,603 of NZ_BMAQ01000008.1, forward strand.
ATCATCTATGAACCGGATATCCTGACGGTACAGGATGATCAGATCTATGTCGGATTTTTCGCGGCACGATTAGCTGTTATCGAAGTGAGCAATATTGAATTCGAAGTGACCAGCGCCGCTTCCGATGCACCGCGGGTTGAGCCGCCCAAGCAGCCGATCGAGCCTGAAGTGGAGATCCTCTCGCTGGCTCGGACATCGGAGACCGACTATATCTTTAGGGCTGCGGCTAATGCAGCAGGTACATTCACTTTAAATCTTGGGCGAGAGCTGATCGTTCAGGACCACGCTGGTGAAGCCGGTGAAGTGGTCGAGATCCCGGTCGAATTAAGCAGAGGGGAAAACCGCTTCAGCTTGACCTTCATCCCTGATGATACACAGCTGTTGACCAGCTACGATAAGATTGTCACGAATTTCATGGTTGAAGTAAGAACTTATCAAGAAGACGGAGATATCTATGTATCGCCTCTGGGTACACCGCTTGGTGATGGATCTAGAGAGAAGCCTTTGGATCTGGATACAGCGATTGACTTTGTATTGCCTGGTCAGAAGATCATCGTAATGGATGGAACGTACAAGCGAAACTCGAAGCTGGAGATTAAGAAATACAACGACGGCCGGCCCGATGCGATGAAGATGCTGTATGCTGAAGAAGGCACGCGTCCTGTGATCGATTTCGATAAGAAATCCGAGGGCGTTGTGCACAGCGGGAATTACTGGCATGTGAAGGGACTGGACTTCGCACGCAGTGCACCTAATACGAAAGGTTATACCCTGGGCGGCAGCCATAACATCATCGAGTTGAACCGATTCTATGAACATGGCGATACAGGGATGCAGATCAGCCGAACGGATCAAGCAGCGACCATCGATGAATGGCCATCGTACAATCTGATCCTGAATAATGAATCCTTCGATAACGCGGATCCGTCTCATAACAATGCTGACGGTTTTGCTGCGAAGCTCACTTCTGGGGTAGGCAATGCTTTCATTGGGAATATCGCGCGGAACAATATCGACGACGGCTGGGATCTGTACACCAAAGCAGGCCAAGGAGCCATAGGACCCGTTATTCTCGAGTACAACATCGCTTATCATAATGGCTTCCTGTCGGATGGGACAGTGGGCAACGGCGATAAGAACGGCTTTAAGCTTGGCGGTGAAGGTATTCATGTACCGCATATCGTTCGATATAATATTGCCTTTGAGAACGGGGCAGTAGGATTCACCAGCAACAGCAACCCCGGTGTGATCATCGAGGACAGCATCTCGTTTAACAATGACGGGGCGAACCTCCATCTCTCTACCTACACTGGTATAGAGGAAGACTTTCAACTGAACGGATTCGTATCGTATCGAACGAAAGGGACGGCAAGGGATGTTGTACCGGAGAGACTGAAGTCGAAGGATAATTTCTTGTTCGATGGGACTAGATCGGTCAATGCAGCCGGCATCGCTTTAAGCGATGAGAACTTCGCAAGCCTGGAACCTAAGCTGCCATTTGAAAGGGATGAGAACGGTAATCTCGTCTTAGGAGATTTCTTGAGATTCATCGCTCCGGAAATACCTGATGATGACGATGATACACAAGATCCGACGGATCCGACTGATCCATCAGAGCCTGGCGATAACGATGATACAGATGAGCCGACGGATCCAACTGATCCGTCCGAGCCTGGTGACGGTGACAGTGAAGAACCTAAGAAGCCGGGCGGCGGAGGTCCGGGATATGTCATCATCGGCACGCCGACTCCTTCGACTCCAACCGCGAAGTATGATCTGTCGGTAGGAGAAGACGGAAGCGTTAAGATAACAGTTGAGACATCAACGAATGAAGCGGGCGTGAGGATCGCCGTGATCGATGAGAAGCTCATGGATCGGGCGATGAATGAAGCCGCGGCAGACGCAATGGCCCGCAAGCACATCATCATCGATGCGGCGGATGATACAGCAGCTGCTGATCATTATGCCATCACGATTCCGGCTAATGTGTTTGACAAGGATGCAGAAGATCTGCTTGTGACACTTCGTACCGATGCTCTGACGATGACACTGTCCAGCGATATGTTCGCAGGTGAAACGTTGGATGCGGATCAGCTCACCTTCAACATTCGCATTGTTCAGCCTGATGAACATCGCATGGTACAACTCGCTGATCGTCCAGCCTATGAAATCTTCATCTCAGATGGCGATAAGCGCATCGCTTGGAGCCATCCAAGGTCTGCTGTTCGCGTTGAGATTCCATATAAGCCGTCTGCTGCAGAAACGAACCATGAATTCATCGTCGTCTGGCATATCGATGAACAAGGAAGGATCACAACGATCACGAACGGCAGATATGCGGCGGAGACGGAGAGCGTTGCCTTCACGACAACACACTTCAGCCGGTTCGCGATTGCATACGCTGCCAAGACCTTCGCAGATCTAGCTGCATATCCTTGGGCGAAGCATGAGATTGAAGTCATGGCAGCGAAAGAAGTGATCAAAGGTGTATCCGCCGATGCATTCGCTCCGGGACAGACGCTGACGAGAGCGGACTATGCTCTGCTTCTGACAAGGGTATTTGAGCTCGAAGGCCTGGTCGATGGGATTCATGCTCAACAATTTGCTGATGTCAAACCTGGTGATTACTATTACGATGCAGTTCAGATCGCAGCAGAACTTAACATCATCAAGGGTACGGGCGACGGCAGTTTCAAACCGCGCGATCCGGTCACGCGGCAGGATATGTTTGTGATGGCAGCGCGCGCGATGCAAGCAGCAGGCAGGTGGGATGACGATGCGGGTGCAGGATTTGATCTGACGGTGTTTGAAGATCATGCGAAGATTTCGTCTTACGCAATCGATGCAATCAGAGGACTGACGAGTGCGGGACTCATCCGCGGAGACGGGACTTTAGTACGCCCGTTGGATCAAGTATCCCGTGCAGAAGCTGCGGTGCTCATCTACCGGTTGTATAACGAGGTACACGCTCGCTGATTATGTCACAGAGGAGGACGGAGACATGCCGTCCTCCTTTTTCTTGGAAATAGGCACTTCTCCCATGCGGTTTGTATATCTTGTTATATAAGAGCCTGTTAAGGGAGTGTGATAGAAGGTGCCTGTCGTGCAAGGTGTTCATATTATCTATACCGTAAGACCGGGCGATACCCTGTACTCCATCGCGCGTCGCTTCGGCAGTGAAGTCCAACTGATCGAGCAGACCAATGCGCTGTTCCCGCCGATCACAGACCCGGGATTGATCTATCCCGGTCAGGTGCTGCTGATTCCGGAGACGGGGATCGGACAGCGGCAAGAGATTACCTATATCGTCAATCCAGGCGACAGCCTGTATACGATCGGCCTGCGTTTCTCCGTCACCCCGGATATTCTCGCCGGCCTCAACCCGCAGATCACCAATATAAATCTCATCTATGCCGATCTCCCGTTGGAGGTGCCGGCCTTCATCTACAGTGTGGAACGCGGGCAGTCCCTCTACTCGATCTCGAGGGAGTTGGGGGTGCCGATGAACGCGATCATCCAGGCCAATGCCAACCGGCCTGGTTTCTCACCTGATCTGCTCTACGAGGATTATGAACTGATCATCCCGCTGCCCGCGTCCCGCAATATCCTTGTTCGCGTGCCGCTGCCCGGTTCACGGATCATGCCCGGTCAAGCCTTGGAAGGGATCGCCAGGGCTTTTGAAGCGGTGATCCATTATCAATTAATCGATGATAACCGACAATCCGTCATCTCAGAGAAAACCTTGTTGGTTTCTGAAGGGGCGCCGGCATTCGGCACCTTCTCATCTGCTTTGCGGTATGAGCGCCAGCCGACAACTTCGTCGGGAGAGCTATGGGTATATGCCCGAAGTGCGAGGGATGGACGGATCATCGATCTGGTGCAGGTGAGGGTGATTATAGGCGAGTAGGAATGAGGAGCGGAAGATCATGAAGCAGCCATACAGTCAAGCAGTCCCTTAGGAGTTTGACTCCCCAGGGACTGCTTAATTATACAACGATGGTGTATTACACGGCAGGACGGGTGCCGGGTTTGACCGCGGTGTCTTGATTGGCTGCTGTTTTCCCCTTGCGAGCGAAAACCTTCCTTAGGAACGGCATGAGGTAATAGTCGATGCCGAACCGTCCTGCATGGTGACCGGCCATGAAGATGATGCCGCCGATCAGGACCATCCATGGATTGGTGCTGATGGTGCCGGCAAAGAGGAACATGAAGTTCATCAGGAGTCCGAAGAAGGCGGCAGCGGCAGTGAGAGCGCCCAGGATTAAACCTAAGCCTACCAGAAACTCACCGACAGGGATCAAGAAGTTGATGAGTTTCACGTTCGGAAGAGCGAAATGTTCCAAAAATGCTGTATAAGTCGGATAGATCACTTCATCGCCCTTCATGACGGGATTAGCTATGACATTTTTCAGATACCCTTCTGCATTGAACCCGCCGATCAGTTTGTTCCAGCCGGCCGTCAACCAGCTCCAACCGAGATAGACGCGAAGGATCAGCAAGATGCCGGCTGCGTATATGTTTTCTCTTAAGAATTTGACCATGATCATCATCTCCTAATCATTATTTACTAAGGGTTTGATCGAAAGAAATCAATAATTGTGATTTAATTCACAGATATGAGTGAAAAAATTCACAATCCCAGGAATAAAAAGTTCGGCAGCAGATCAGGGACGATATGTTTCCCCGATTCCAAGGATTCAACCAATGGAAGTGCTTCATGCCGATCGACTCCTCTCTGCGATGGTTTGTAACTTAGATCACGATGTTGGCGTGACTTTTGTTAGTGATCTTTGTTACACTTTTACTATAACATAGATATTGGAAAATGTGAATGTGATAAATTTCACAATTATGTGAACATCACTTCGACATTTTCTGCACGATTTCACTGTGTTATGATAGCAGTGAAATTAGACAATTAGACAATCTTGGAAAGACGAGGAGAGTGTGATCATGGCAAAGGCGAAATCCGTAGTGCGCAAAGGAGACTACATCATCGTCAAGGAAAATCCGGTCTCGATGTTTCTGTTCAGCAGTACCAAATCCGCTTGGATCTGGCTGATCATCCGCTTGTATCTGGGGTATGTGTGGCTTAAGGCGGGTCTTGGCAAGTTCGGCAGCGAGGCTTGGACAGGCAGTGAAGCAGGGGCGGCGATCCGCGGGTTTGTAAACGGCGCCCTGGCGAAAGCAGAAGCAGGTGCAGATGTTTCAGGCTGGTATGCGGCATTTCTGGAACATGTGGTGCTGCCGAATGCGGCGATCTTCTCTTATCTGGTGGTCTTCGGTGAGATTGCTGTAGGACTGGGCTTGATCCTCGGACTGTTGACGGGAATCGCAGCCTTCTTCGGTGCACTGATGAATGTCAGCTTCTTGTTCGCTGGGACGCTCAGCTCGAACCCGCTGCTGTTCATCTTGGCGACGTGGATCGTGCTGGCCTGGAAGGTGGCGGGCTGGTACGGGTTGGACCGCTGGGCACTCCTCAAGCTGGGCACGCCGTGGGACTATGTTGAGGGCAAAAAATCAAAGCCCAATAAAGGTCAATCCGACGAATAATCAGAATCCTAACAATACGCATCCTGTAAACAAGAAAAGGCTGGATTCGCCCATGGGGCGGACCCAGCCTTTTGCTTGCTGCTTTACTTGAGCTGCTTTACAAACTCATGCGAAGGATCTCCTTAACATCTTCTTGGTGCAGCTCTTTGAATTGGCCGATTGGACCGAACCTTACGGCTTCTGCGGCCATCTGATCGAGATGTTCATCGCCGATGCCGACGTCGGACAGCGTTGCAGGAGCACCGATGCGGGTGAAGAACTCGCGGGTGGCTTCGATGCCGGCCAGTGCAACTTCCTCATCGCTCTTGCCGGCCGGATCGATGTTCCATACACGGGTTGCGTATTGGACGAAACGATCAACGCGTTCCTTGTAGACGTACTTCATCCAGTTCGGGAAGATGATCGCAAGTCCGGCGCCGTGTGCAATATCATAGATAGCGCTGACCTGGTGTTCGATCTCGTGCGTCGCCCAATCTCCCTGCATGCCGAGGCTGATCTGTCCGCCGTTTAAGGCCATCGTTCCGCACCACATGATATTCGCCCGCGCATCGTAATCCGTTGGCTTGGCAAGGGCGGTTTCGGCATTTTCGATGACCGTCTGCAGGATGGATTCACAGAAGCGTTCTTGCAGCGGCGTATTCGGCGTCTTGCTGAAATATTGCTCGAAGACGTGGCTCATCATATCGACGATTCCGTTAACGACATGCTCGCGCGGCACCGTGTAGGTGAGTTCGGGATCGAGGATCGAGAATCTCGGATAAGCGTGCTGGCTGCCGGAACCGCGTTTTAATTTCAATTCCCAGTTGCTGATGACGAAGTTCCCGTTCGCTTCGGAACCCGTCGCAGATAAGGTGAGGATGGTGCCGAGCGGCAGAGCAGACGCTGGCTGCGCCTTGCGCTCGAAGAAATCCCATACGTCTCCTTCATAAGGTACTCCAACGGCGATCGCCTTGGCCGCATCGATGACGCTTCCCCCGCCGACCGCCAGAATGAGCTGAACATCTTCCTTCCGGCAGATGTCGATCCCTTTGCGAACGGTCGTAACACGGGGATTCGGCTCAACACCAGGCAGTTCGAAGACCGCGGCATCGATGCTCTTGAGCTGTTCGATTACCTTGTCATAGAGACCGGTTCTTTTGATGCTTCCCCCGCCGTATACGAGAAGGACTCTCGTTCCGAAGGGCTTCACTTGTTCGGCTAGTTGACTGACAGTCCCCTTCCCGAAGATGATCTTGGTGGGGTTCTGAAACGTAAAGTTTAACATGCAGCACTCACTCCTTGGTATGTAGACTGCGCTGAATTCATCTGAAACACAGGTGATCAGATGCACAAACTTCAATCGTATTATAGCAAAAACTCCTGCAAAAGATGTTGATATTTGATGCAGGATTTATAATGTTTTGTAAAGGAATGATGCATTTTGCGGGCATGGAGACTGTGATATAATGCAGGGATAAGCTGGAAGGGGGCAGAACGGATGAAACTTGCACTGAATGTCTATTGGGGAGAGGAAGAGATCCGTCAGGCGGTGATAGATCTTAATCCGGATAAATTCGAGCCGCTGAGCGAGGAAGAGAAAGAAGCGGCTGTAGAGATGATCATTCGCGATTATATCAATCAACATCTCACGGTCAGGTGGGAATTGGAAGAAGATGAGGGATAGGCGGGGCTTGCGTCTCGTTAGATGGATGGTTCAGGTGATCGCTCAGACCTTGTATGAGGCTTAAAGCCCCTTGGAGCGTGAATGTCTTATGCTTTGCCGCGGCATCCTAGAAGCAAAAAAGGAGGGATGAACGTTGGCCAGACGCAGAAGACGTACACCTATAGTGCCCGAGGCCAGGGCGCAGATGGCTCAGTTCCAAGCACGCGTGATGCGTGATGCAGGGTTTCCAGTGGATCCGCAGAGGCCGGAGAATGTGAAGTATGAAGTGGCCAGAACACTCGGAATCAACCTCCAGCCCGGCTATAACGGCAATCTGAGTACGGAAGATGCAGGCAGGGTTGGCGGCCGGATCGGCGGAACGATGGTCAGAGAGATGATCCGCCTGGCACAGGAACAGTTAGCACGGAGATAGTGTGACCATGTGGATGGGGTGTTGCGATTTTATCCTATATTTAGGATAAATGTGATCTGGATGCTGGGTGGGTCGATAGTTTTGACGTAAAAATCGGACAAAACATGGTAGGATGATGGTGTCGTTGGCGGGTTTTGACCTAAAATTCGCACAAAAGTTGGAAGAATGCGGTGTTTTCCGCAGGGTTTTGTCCTAAAAATTCGAATAAAAGCAAGCAGTCGGCAGGTTCGTCCGGGTGTTTTGTCCTAATAATCATACAAAAATCCGCGCATACGTGCTGCGCGGGTCATGCGAATCCGCGTGCGCAGGCCACGCGAATCCGCCTCGATCCATACGATACTAAGCCTTGCGCAGCTGGCCGAGTTCGCTGACGATGGCTTCCATCTCGTTGATGCTGAAGTGATCTTTGCTCATCACCAGTTCATAAATGTCGCGAATGTCCTCATATCGGTCGAGATCGAAGGATTCGGCGTTCATGCCGATGGCTGTGGCCATTTTTAATTTGGTGATCATGCGATCGATCATATACTGCACGTTCTCTAACGATCTTTGGTTCAGATCCATCATGTCCATCCTTTCCTTAAGGAGGCTGCAGAGTCAAGGAATGGCCTCCTTCCCGTATACTCCCCATATGGTATCGTGTTCGTCTATATGCGTCAAGTGACGGGATGAGTCATTGCCGGATTAGTCGGAGAATTGGGGAAAGGTTCTTCAGACAGTGAGATAGTAGTTTAGAAAAGCGTCAACTGTTCGCCGTCCCCACCGGCGTCGTTATCCGGCACCTTATATTCTTCGATGCAAGCGGGCGTGTCATTCGCCACGTTGCCGACTTGCGGGTGAACGGGATATGCCTGCATGTCCTCTGCGGGATAAGACTTCAGCAGGGACAGGAGCTCCGGGATCGACTGCAGATCTCGATCCAGCCAGGCTGATTCCGCCTCGCGGGGCAGAATAACGGGCATGCGGTCGTGGATCTCAGCCATGAATTCGTTAGGTGCGGTGGTGATGATCGAACAGGTGTGGAGAACCTTGCCATCGGGGCTTGTCCATGTATCATAGATGCCGGCCATGGCGAACAGTGGTCTGCTCTTCAGCATGATGCGGAGGGGCTGTTTTCCGTCCGGTGTTTTCTTCCACTCATAGAAGCCGTCCGCAGGAATCAAGCAGCGCTTCCTCACCAGCGGCTCGCGGAAAGAGCGCTTCTCGTGGATCGTCTCTGCGCGTGCATTGATCATCTTGTAGCCGATCTTCTCATCGACTGCCCAGGACGGAACCAATCCCCAGCGAAGCGGACCGGCCCGGCGGCGCCCTTCATCATCGGCGATGATCGCTGCGATCTGCTGACCGGGAGCGATGTTGTAGCGGGGTTCGAATCTCAGATTGACCGATTGGACATAGAAGAAGTTCACCCATTCCTCCTCCGAAACCGTTAGTGTGAATCTCCCGCACATGATCTTGACCTCCTGTCGACGTATGCTTCAAAGAATCCTGCGGCCATGATTCCTTCGCCAGGTCCGGTCTTAAGAGAAGTCATGGCCGTCACCGTGAATTTATGCATCATTGTAACACACATCAACCGCCGAACGCATCCCGGAATGCCCGGCTTAACGCTTCCTTATCGATATTCCATAATGCAGCGATCTCACCGGCGACCTCTTCATCGAACCAATCGGCCAGCAGCTTGCGATTGCTTCCGTTCTCATGGATCCAGAGCAGATTGCCGACGACCTTGCGGAAGTAGAGTTTCTCTGCTTCAGCTGCCTTCCCAGGCGGGACGTAGATCTTCAGACGCTTGATCGTTCGATAGAGCTCCTTGTTGCATGCACGCCGAATGCCGCGGGCTGTGGGCAGAGGTGCCGCGTGTTTCTCCTTCGGGAATTTCTGCAAGATGACCAACGCCTCCTCTCCTTACATGTTTATGCATGGGGGGAAGAGGCGGCTACTGCCTGCGGGAAGATCAGTTCACCACGAGGTAGCCGATCATCGGTACATGGCTGGTGTGCTCATCATGAGCGATGCAGATGATGCGGAACGTCCCCTTGCGGTCGGCGGTGAATTGTACGGAGGTGGTTTCCCCTTTCTTCACGGTATCCTGGATGTTATAACCTTCGATGATGAAGGGATGCTGCGCTCCGTGAACACCGTGAAAATTCAAGGTCACTTGCTGTCCGTGCTGAACGTAGATCGTCCCCGGATCGAACCGGTATATCTCGTATTCTTGACCTTGTTTGGTTTTGCCTTCGAATTCGATGACTGCGATGTGGTATTCCGCGGTACTCGCCGCCGCTGAAGCCGGTGTATCCGAGTTCACGGAGCTGATATAGAAGGCCGCGATGAGGACGACAGCGAACAGGGCACCGAAGAGGATCAAGGTGGACCGCCTTAATACGAAGACCCTGGCCATAATCAGATCACTCCTTTCAACATGTGTACACGTTGTTAGTATCTATGTGTATGCAGCGGGAAATGAGACATGCCGACAGTTTGTCAAACTTGTGAGGGTCTGACTTTACTTGATCGGATGAGTATGCATACAATGTAAACAATGAAAACTAGGCAGAAAGGATCGTGACTTGTCTATGCTGAAGATCGAACGTTTCGCACTCGGAGCATTGGAGACGAACGCCTATCTCATCCTTACAGAAGATGAGAAACGCGGCGTGATCATCGACCCCGGCATGGACCCGGAGCCGCTCCTGGAACGCATCAAGGAGATCGAGATCGAGGCGGTGCTGCTTACGCATACGCATTTTGATCATATCGGCGGGGTGGATGCAGTACGAGAGCTCAAGGGATGTCCGCTGTACGTGCATGAGATCGAACAGGAATGGCTGACGAACGGGGAACTCAACGGCTCTCTCATGTGGCCGCAGATCGGCGGGGAGATCACGGCGAAGCCGGCTGAGCATCTGCTGAAGGAAGGAGATCGGCTGGAGCTGCTGGGGGAGACCTTCGAAGTCTTTCATACTCCTGGCCATTCACCGGGAAGCGTCAGCTTCCTGCTGGCTAAGCAGCAGGTGATCTTCAGCGGTGACGTGCTGTTCCGCATGTCCGTCGGGCGCACGGATCTGTACGGCGGAAGCTCGCGCGAGCTGTATGCTTCCATTCACGAGAAGTTATTTACGCTGGATCCAGAAACTCATGTTCTGCCGGGGCATGGACCAGCGACGACGATTGCGTTTGAGAAGGAGCATAACCCATACGTGTGAGGAAATATCAAGAAAAGTTTACAAAAGTATGGACAAATTCCTGTGCATCTGGTAATATTTATACACCGAATCTCTGATTAGGATTTGGTACAGCGATCGCTGGCAGGTATGCTGGACGTCTACATAGTTGAATAGCGCAGTTATGGTTGGCGAAGGACGCATAACCAGGGAAGATTCCCGGTTGTGCGTTTTTTTATTTTTGGTTGATGGGAGGGAATGGTCTATGCTGCGAATTCGCCGTCTGCTGATCAGTTTAACGGCTGCTGTGGCGGCAGGAGCGCTGGTCTATGCGATCTACGTCGCCTTGCTGAAACAGGTGGAGATGCAGGAGACGAGGCAGGTCATCGTTCCTGCCCGCTTCATCCCGCAGGGAACCGTGCTGACAGAACAGCTTCTGAAGCAGCGCGCCGTCTTGGCGGCGGCGGTGGATGGGGAGATGATCACGCGCTTTGAGGAGGCGGTCGGCAAGCAGGCGCTGATCCCCCTCGGCGCCGGGGAGCCCGTTCTCAAGTGGAAGCTGTCCTCGCATATGGTGCTGCCTTCAGCGGGGGAATCCGCCTTCGAGATTCCAAGGGAGTATATCCGTTCGATCTCCGGCGGGATCCGGGAAGGGGACTTCGTCCGCGTCTATGTCTCCAGTGAACAGGGAGGCAGGAGACTGCTTGTGGAAGATGTGCGTGTTGCTTCGGTGAAGTTGTCGATTGCCGGGCGGGACGGCGGCAGTCCGGAGCTGCGTGAGGAGGCAGCGGATGGGCACCAGCAGCTGTTGGCGCTGCGGGCTGGTCATCCGATCGAACGGATCAATCTCATACTTACTGAGGAGCAATGGCTGGCCATCGATGAAGCTTGTCAAGGCGAGGAGCGGGGCAAGCTGATCATTGCTCTGCCTGGGGATGCGGGTCCTGAGCCGGCGGAAGGATGGAATGGAGGGATCGATGATGAGGATCGGACTTGGTGAGACGCTGGACAATCTCGTGATGTTCGTCGGTACTACACCGAATATCGGGACGACGGCGATCGCTTATCGCACGGCGGCGGCTTTGGCCGTCGGCGCTCCGAAGAGCCGGATTGCTTATCTGTGTTTGAACTTGAAGAGTTCGAAGATTGCCCGCTACTTGGGAATCCATGATCCTCATGCAGAGCTCAGCATGCTGCGGGCGGAGCTGAAAGCACGGTCGCTGACGGCGGCGCGGCTGGAGAAGCTGTGCCTTAGGGCTAAGCCGCTTGCGAATCTCTTCGTGCTCTGCGGGAATATGCAGCGGGCGCAGGCAGAGTTGTTCGCGCCGGAGGATCTCGAACATCTGCTTATGGTCGCCGGCGAAGCTTATGATCTCTGTGTCGTGGATTGCAGCGCCTACTGGGACAATGCGGCCACCGTTGTCAGCGGGATGCACGCGAAGGTGAAGCTGCTCGTGACCCAGCCGAAGCTCGATGCTTTCCAGGATGATTATCATGGCTGGATCACCAATACCGCCGCGATGTTCGGAATCGATCCGCGGGAGTTCGCATTGATCTTGGCACAGACGGGGCAGTCAGCCGATGAGTATCGAGCGGGGGAGATTCAGCAGGCGACGGGGCTGCCTATGATCGCATCGATTCCTTATGACAAACAGCTGATAACGGACATGCAGCAAGGCCGGCTGCAGAGCTGGCAGTTGACGAATCGTGCTGCTGCGCGGGCCATTCATCCCGTCTGCCGCTATATAGCCAAGCGGACAGGGATCGATTGGGCGTCATCGGAGGCGCCGCGCTCGCTTCTCGGCATCCGTATGCGGAGGTGGAAGCAGGCAGCGGAACAGGCGGTGGGGAAACCATGAGCGGCAGGATCGGAGTCAGGGCGATAAAGTCTGAGAAAAAGTCTGTGAATCAGGTGCAAGGAGATAAAGTGCGAGGAAATAACATGCGAGGGGAAAACGCGCAAGGAGATAAATTGCTAAGAGACAGCGTGCAAGCATCAACTATGTCAGGGACCAATGTGCACGAAGAGCGGTTTTCAATATGGGACTATGCGACGAGAAGGAATTTGCCCACAGAATACTATGATGTTCAACATGTTCAGTATGACCTTGACACGAAGCATCCTTCAGCATGGTATAGGTTCAGCAAGCGCGGAGATGGAAGGGTGTATCTCGGTTCTGATGAGGAATTTATGGAGATCGTGGATGATATACGGGCTTACTTGGTGGATCATCGCGCGGAAAGCGAAGAGGAGCAGATCGCTTACAGCACCGCCCTCAACCGGGCTGTGCTCGGCTACAGCCGGGAACGGCAGGCTTTCTTGGCGATGATACAAGATCGGCTGGCGGCGCGGCGGCTGCATCATCTCCGTCCGTTGTCCACGCAGTATGCAACGATGGCGGAGGCAGTGTTTGCGGAAGTGATCGGGATGAATGTTCTGGAATCCGTGCTGCGGGACAAAGAGGACCTGGAAGAAGTACAGGTGATCGGTACGCGAATCTTCGAAGTCAGGCAGGGGCGTGCGCTAAGATCGGCCTACAGCTTCCGCTCCGTGGAAGAAGTCGAGCGGCTGCAGCAGAACCTCGTGCTGTATAACCGCGATGCGATCAACACGCGTAAGCGATGGGCAGAAGTCTCGCTGCCCGACGGATCGCGGGTAACGATGACCAGCTTCGGCTATACCCGGGAACCGACGATTACGATTCGCTTCTTCCCGGTGCAGGTTGTGAAGCTGGATGACCTGATCCAGGAGCCGTACCACACCTTGAATGAGGATGCGTCACTGCTGCTCAAAGCCTTCGTCAGCGCGCGGCTGAACCTGATCATCATCGGCGCGACAAATACGGGTAAGTCCCATTTGCTGAAGGCTCTAATCGCCGAGATCCCGGATGAACAGCGGATCGTAACGATCGAACAGCGATGTGAGCTGCTATTGGGTCGGACTTTCCCGGATAAGAATATCGTGGAGTTCGAAACTTCGGATGAAGACGGTGTGCGTCTCGGTGAACAAGCCTTCCGTTTGGCGCTGCGGCAATCGCCGGAGCGCATCATCCTGGCTGAGATCCGCGATCAGGAGGCGAATCTCTATGTTCGTGCTTGTACGCGCGGCCATATGGGGAGCATGACGACAGCCCATGTGAACACCTTGGAAGATGTTCCCGATGCGATCACCGATATGTGCATGCTGGACAAGCGCGGGATGAACCCGGAACGCCTGCGGCGAAGGATCGCCCGATTCGTCACACAGATCGGCATCGAGATGCAGTTGGTGCAGGGTATGCGGAAGATCGTTCGCATCGCGGAGATCTCGGAGCTGGACGGGCAGATCTTGGTGCGGGATCTAATCGCTTATGATGCCGACAGCGATACCTGGCGCGCGGTGCAGCGGATCAGCAGCGAATCCAGCGAATGGATCAAACGCCATGCGCCCGAGGCCTACAGCCGTCTGCGGCAGAGAGGGTGGGTGACGGATTGAAGATGGACATGTTGGTGCAAGCCGCTCTGCTTCTTGCCCTGTTCAGCTTGCTGTTCATTTCCTCGTGTCAATTGCTTACCGGACTGATCAAGACGGCGGATCGTCGCCTGCGCTTGAGATTAACACAGCGGAGATGGCATGGCGAGGGAGATCGAACCCGTCATCTCGGCTGGTCTTTGTCATGGATCATGAGGCATCTTGCCGATCTGCTGGAAGCCTTGAACATGACAATGTCCGCTTCAGCTTTCGCAATCGTAAGCGGGATCGCTTGGCTCATCGGTGTTGGGATCGGCGGATTATGGTTCCAGAGTGTGAATGGCCTGCTGATGTTGTCGACGATGACGGCGGCGCTGCCCTACCTATGGCTGCGGATGCGGCTGATCAGCAGGCAGATGCGTGCGCGGATGGATTTTCTGCCGGCGGTTGAAATATTCTACCAGGCATACATGATGGTTGAGCCCCGCAATATTCGTCAGGTGCTGGCCCTGTGCTTGGAAGAACGCCGCCTGCGATCGCCGGTTCGCGCTTCCTTCGAGAGGCTGTTCCGCCATCTATCGACGAATCGGCCGATGGAAGAGGCGCTGCGGATATTTTCCTTCTCACTCGGACATGTCTGGGGGCAGTACTTGACCAATCTGCTGCGCGTCGGTCTGACGGAAGGGGCGGATATCTCAGCCAGTCTGCAGGAATTGATCCGGGATATGCGGCAGGCGCAGCGGGAGGATCTCAGGGAGCGAAACAGGCTGCTGGAGATTCGAATCGCGAATTTCTCGCCGCCTTTGTTCTTCCTCTTGTTCGTCTTGGTCAATCTGCGGCTGAACAGGGAGCAGGCGCTTTACTACTACCTGATTGATGCGGCGGGGCGGCATATGGTCCTGAATGGTCTCCTCTTGATGTTCGCATCTTTCGTGATGGGGATCTGGCTGTCGATGCGCAGGATGTAGGCTGCGGCAGGATATGGGAAGGAGCTGAATATAGGCAATAGCAGAATATTGGCAATGCAGGAAGTGAAGATGAAGGGCCGGTGTTCGTGCGGGATCATATAAGGTGGTGATGGGATGAATGAAGGGTATTGGCATATGTGGGAAGCCGTTGTGCTGGTGATCTTGTTCTTGGCGATCTATATCGCCGTATCTTCCTTGCTGTTATATCTGTGGCCGAATCGCAGGATCGATCCCTTGCGGAGAATCCGGTTGATGTTGGCGCAGGAGCGCAAACTCCGCTGGTATCGCCGCCTGAGGCTGCTGCCGAAGCAGTCTTCGCAGCTGGAGGAATTGCGGAGCTTATTAACCGCCTGTGGTTTGCAGGTGGATGCAGCTGATTATGCCGTTGTCAGAAGGTTGTTGTCCGCAGCAGTGATCCTCGTTGCTGCGGCAGCTTATCTCGCCTGGGAACAGCGATGGCTTGCAGGATCGGTGCTCTACATCGTCTGGATCATAGGCGGGGCAGCGGCTGCCCTGCTGGCGTGCGACCAGATGATCCTGCGGGGAATGCGGGAGAGGCGCCGGGCGAGGATCGTTCAAGATCTGCAGGCGATCAGTTTGCAATTGCTGTATTACCGGCAATCCAGCTTGAATATTCACAGCCAGCTGCAACGCTGTGTGCCGCTTGCGGTTCATATTCGCAAGGAGATGCAGCTGCTCGTGAATGAGTGGTACGAAGGCTCCGGCGAGGCGATTGCCAAGTTTCGCAGGCGGCTCTCTGTGGAGGAGGCGGATGATTTTGCAGAGACGTTGAATGCCCTTCGTCTGCATGGCAGCGAGCGATATTACGACCTGCTGGAGGAAAGAGCTCGCAGCTATAAGGAGAAGCTGGCTCTCATCCGCGAAGGGCGCAGGGAAGCGGCTTCCTATGTGTTGTTCTTGATCGCGGGAATCCCCATCCTGTATACCTTTCTGATCTTCATCTATCCGTGGGTTGCGGAGTCAAGGTATCTGTTCTCCACTTTGTATTAGCTGGTTGGAGCGGTGTGAGCAAGACCTTGAGGTGTAAAGCTTGAAATTGTGCAGTCATCATAAGGTTCGTAAACGGCGTAAATCAACGTGATATAGGCGTGAAATTAACATTAAGAGGTGAAGAATCGGTGAGAAGTATCCTAGTGACGGTTATGATGCTGATTGTTGTGGCGGTGATCTTCGTCAATGTGGTGACGCGGGACGGGGGATTGCAGGATGCCATCGAGGATCAGGGGAACATCGCGATCACGCGCATCCAGACACTCTATGATCCGAATGCGCGGTTGAACTAAGATGCGGAATATTCTGGTCACCGTATTGCTGCTGATCGTCACAGTAAGTCTTTGCTATGCGGTGTTCTATAGTGACGATGGTTTGCATGCGATTCTGGAACGCAGCGAGCCGAAGATCACTGAGCGGATGATGAAGTTAAGTCCATAACTTAAGCCTGTAATTTAGCAATGGCTTCCGACAGGAGGGAGGCAGATTGAAACAGATCCTGGTATTCGTCATGCTCTCAGGCCTGCTCTGTTGGCTGATGTTCGCGCCGATCTACCGCCATGTACTCATCATGCGGCAGGCTGCTCTTCAGCAAGAGGTGGATTATCTGCTGGAGATCGGTGCGAATGGTTCGCATGGTTATATCGACGCGGCGATGGTTGAAGCTTCACGGCAACGGCTTATGGACAAAGGCTTCAACGGTGAACGGTTAGTCTATATCGTGCGTTCCAATACGGGACAGGCGGCGGATTCCCCCGATGCTCCGCTGCCGCGGGGGAGCGGGTTGGAACTGACGATTCGCTACCCGATCGAGGATCTGTTTGTGATCGATCGGTTGATCGGCATCACCCCGCCGGATGAGAACACGATGATCCAAGCATCGGGTGTTAAGATGAGCGAATATATTCCTTATTAGCTATTAGCAATACTCGGTTGATGCAGATCAGGTTGAGACGGGGAAAGGGGGCGTTATGGAGAAGCTTCTGCTCATCGCAGTGCTTGCCGCTGCTTGCTTCGGGTTGTACGGAGTGCAGCTGGATGAGGAGGCGGCGGTGAGGGTATTGTTCGAACTTAAACATGCGGTGAACCGCGCTGCCCATGCGGCCGCCCAGCAGGTGGACCTGGAGCAATTGGCAGACGGGCGCATCGTCTTCGACGAACCTGCAGCAGTTCAAGCGGCGGCTTGGTATCTGCAGCATAACCTGTACTTGGACGAGCAGCTGATGGCGGGGGAAGGTGCCTCGATCAAGGGCGGTGTGGACATCCTGGTGTTGGAGTTTATTGACGATGCCAGCACGTTTCCCTATGAATATACGAACGAAGTCTATGACTATGCCGTGACACTGTATAGACCGGGCGTTATCTTGATCATCGAGGCGGAGTACCAGCGGATGTTCAGCGGACTTGGTCCGATCATCTGGCAGGTGAAGGGTGCTGCGGAGATCGTGCGATAAGCTGTGGTGCAAGGTACAGGATTGAGACGGCAGCGGCTGATCCGGTACAATGTAGGCAGCTTGATATAAGAACAGGAGATAGGAGACTTGCATATGGAACCCATCGTACACCCTCGTTGGCTGCTTGCCAGGATGTATGAGCCGGATCTTGTGATCGTGGATTGCCGTTATGATATGAGCGTTCCGTCAGCAGGCCGCGCCGCTTACGATCGCGATCATATCCCCGGGGCAGTCTATGCAGATCTGGAGCGGGATCTTAGCGGACCGCTGGCGGCTCATGGCGGCAGGCAGCCGCTGCCTGATCCGCAGACCTTCGCTGATACGATCAGCCGGCTCGGCATCGATCATGAGACACGAGTCGTTGCCTATGATGATCAGGGAGGCGCCTTGGCTGCGCGGTTCTGGTGGCTGATGCGCTATCACGGGCATACGCAGACATACATCCTCGACGGCGGATATTCTTACTGGCGGTCGCTGGGCTATCCGGTATCGGATGCGCATCCTCCTGTCATCGTGCCCAAGCGATTCGAGGTTCGCATCCGAGAGGAGATGCTCGCTGATCGGCAGGAAGTATATGAGCGCTTATATGCGTCAAACACTGTCTTGCTCGATTCGCGGGAAGCAAAACGCTTCCTCGGCGTGGAAGAGCCAATGGATCATACGGCTGGGCATATCCCCGGAGCGGTCCATGCATATTGGCGGGAAAGCCTCGATGATGCGGGGCTGTGGAAGTCGCCTGAGGAACAGCGCGAACGCTTCGCCGCTGCGGGCATAGATCCGGATCAGGAGATCATCGTCTACTGCGGCTCGGGTGTTACCGCTTGTGCTAATGTGCTTGCATTGGAGCGAGCCGGATTCCGCAAGGTGAGGTTGTATGCCGGCAGTTGGAGCGACTGGATCAGCTATAAGGATCGTCCGATTGCGAAGGGCGAATGATTGCGTTCTGGTTGAAATTAAAGAATAGATATAACTATAAATTGGCTGCGCCCTGGTTCAGAGTAGAACTGACCGGGACGCAGCTTTTTTGTTCAGAATCAGATAATTAGCCCTATAATACCATTTACAGGATTGGTAGAATCATGTAATATAATCTTATATTATGTCAACAAAGGTCATATAAAATAATTTCACCACATTTAACTAATCAGTATCAATATGAACCTGTACGGTGTACGGGGAATAGCAGAGAAACCAATGTAGGTGTTTCATCTATGTTGGTTGTTTAATTTTTCACGGAAGGATGAAGAGTGTTGAAAAAGTTGATGGTAAGTCTGCTTATTCTATCATTAGTATTCCTCGCTGCATGCGAAGGATCCAAGGAGGGGGACGATGAAGACAACCTCACATTAGAACAGTATCTACAGCAGGTTAAACTTCCTAATAATCTCGAGATTGCCATTGATCCGGAGACGGTCGTATCTGCCCAAGAAGCTCGTATCCATGAAGCGGGATATTGGGAACTGGATCCTGAGACAGTCTCTAAGCATCTGCTGCGGGGAGAGCTTGTTGAGATGCAACCCATGGCCGAAGGTCCTTGGTATCATGCCAGCGGTGATACCTACGATGAATATTTGAATGTTTATGACAACGGCAAAAGTTTTGGTATAGAAGAAAGCTCTGCCGGCGGAATGAGTTATGTCGTCTATGAAAAGAGTGAAACTGAGAAGCCGTTCTTGATCGTCAACCATCCCGATCCGCTAACTCTTAGTGATCAGGGAAGAAAAAGTATGGCCAAATCGGATTACTCCTCCTATGCCGATCTAACCTTTAAGCCTTATGAGGAAGCTTTGGCAGAGGTTCTGGAACATATGAAGCAAATGGGTTTCCCTGAATTGGCTGTGTCAGAAACCTATTCTATGGATGTCGAGACACAGAGGAAGCACTACGAGTATTATGTGGAAGAAAGAGGAATTGAACCCGAGTTCGACCTTGAAGATTGGACGACAGCGGATGAGAAGTATATCTTTCATTTCCGCCAAATGATCGACGGCATCCCTGTTTCGAACGCATCGTGGTATTGGGGGCGAGGAACGGGAACTGGTCCAGCAGGGAATTGGATGCAGAGTACAGAGATAAACGTTGTGTATATGACTGACGGCTTCAAAGATATAAGTGCATACAATATGTACAGAATCAAGGAAGAACTGGCAAGTGAAGCTATGCCGGTGGTTTCGCCAGTCCATGCATTGCGCACCATGATTGACGAGTATTCTGATTTGATCATAGAGGAAAAACTCACAGTCACCTCGATGGAACTGGTCTACGTCTCGATCCCGAAAGGGAAGGAGACGTTCGAGTTGATCCCCGCTTGGAAGATCACTGTCGCCGAGCCTTATGAATCGGATCATTCCGATGAAGACTCTATTAAATATGAATATCGTCAATACGTTGTGCACGCCATCACTGGTGAGAAAATCTCCGGTTCGAGGTGAGGGTTAATTGCCAGTTATTCTAACCTCATTAGGTGTTCATCTTAAACAAGCCCTTCTATCTCTGCGTTTTGTTCTGTGTATCCTGGGGACTTGTCTAGTCTTA